>USMH01000086.1 GCA_900555745.1 uncultured Collinsella sp. | reverse complement strand
ATGGTCATCCGCGAGATTGTCGAAAACTTTATCCACGCGCACTTTGCCGAGCCCATCATCTCGATTCTGGACGGCGGAGACACCATCCGCTTTGCTGACCAAGGACCCGGCATCGACGACAAGGAACGTGCTTTCGACTTTGGCGTTACCAGCGCAAACAGCAAGATGAAGCGCTATATCCGTGGAACCGGAGCAGGGTTTCCCATGGTGCAGGAGTATTTGGAAAACGCCGGCGGTGCCGTATCCATCGAGGACAACATGGGCAACGGCACCGTGGTTACGGTAAGCCTGAACCCTAAACGCGTGCAGGAAATCGAGCGTGCCGGCGGACGCGGCGCTGCCGTGCGGCCCGAGACGGAGCAGCCCACATATCCCCTGCCGGGAGCTTTTGCGCAGCAGCCCGTGGCAACGCAGCAGATGCAGCCCCCCGTGGGACAGATGCAGCAGCCCGGAATGCTTCCCACACAAGAACCCCAGGCGGCATCTATGTCGATGCCGCCAAACATGCCAGAGGCCATGCCACTGGCTGATCAGGATGCAGCAGCAATGCAGCAGGCGACGGGGGCGCCGGGTGGCCAGCAAATGGGCTATCAGCCGTACCAACAGGGATATCCATATCAGCAGATGCCGCCACTGGGGTATGGCCAGCAGTTCCCGCAGCAGTACCAGCAGGGATATCAGCAGCCGTACCAGCAGATGCCGCAGCAGCCGTACAACCCCTGGGCCCAACAGATGCCTCCGCAGCCTTACCAACAGTGGCCTCAAAGTTTTCAACAGCAAATGCCGCCGACGCAAAGTTCTCAACAACCAGCAGCTCAAATGATGTATCCTAATGCAGTAAATCAGTATGCACAGCCACAACCGGACGTGTTCGTAAGCGATCGCGGCAACGCCGCGCTGGGCTATCTGGCGCAAAATCAAGCGTGCGGCGCAACCGATCTTGCGAGGGCGTTTGGAAACTCGGCCCCCACTTGGTCACGCACGCTCAATGACTTGGCACAGGCCGGCTTGGTCATCAAGCATGGCCAGAAATACCATCTGACCGAACTCGGCGCCGCTCGCGTGCGAGCTCAGAGCTAAAGAACGGGAGAGACAGTGGACGAGGAAGCAAGCATCATCCTGGGGGATGCCATCGCCTTTTGCCAGCGCGACGGCCAAGATGCACGCCTCATCAACATGCTGGGGCAATCGCGCGCCATAAGCCTGACCGAAGATACGCTCACGATCGAGGCCCCCTCGCGCTTTGCCATCGCGCAGCTCAAAAAGCATCAGCCGACTATTGAGGCTTATCTGGAAGAAATCGCCTTTGCACCGATCGCGCTCGACATCGTGGCACCGCAAGGCGTCGCGACGGAATCCGCCGCCGCGACGGCGCCCGCCACGGCTCCCGCTGCTTCCCCGGCGGTGCCGGCCTCCGCAGGCGACGTGTCGACAATCGAGCACCAGCACAGCGATGTTTCCCGTGAAACCATGGCGCCGTTGCCGACCGCGGCGGCGACGTCAACGAACGCACCCGTCACGCACATGCCCATCGCTCACGACGCAGCGGCGGGCGCGGATTCGGGCATTGCAATCAAGAACACGCTCTCGGCCGACGATTTTCGCCGCATGATGAACCAGATGAAGGGCGGAGCGCCGACTAAATCCACGCAAGCTGCGACCCCCGCTTCACCCATGCCAGCACCAACCGTGCCGGCCGAGCAGAATACGGATGGAGCCCCGCTCGCCGCGAACTCAAAATTTACCTTTGAGAACTTTGTCTACGGCCCCGAGAACAGCCATGCCTATCGCTCGGCGCTCAAGTTTGCCGCCCTCGCGGACGAGCGCGGCACATGCACATCACTGTTCATCTACGGCAAATCGGGCCTGGGCAAGACGCACCTGCTGCTTGCCATCAAAAACGAGCTCGCCGAGAAGTCGCCCGAGATCAAGGTCAAGTATGCCAACTCCCAGGCATATCTGGACGACCTGATGACCGAGTTCGACCGCCAAAAGAAGAGCAACGCCCCCATCATGCAGGCGTACCACGGTGTGGACGTGCTCATCATCGATGACATCCAGAACATCATTGGCAAGCGCGCGAGCGTGGATTACTTCTTCCAGTTGATGGACGAATTCATCCGCAACAACAAGAAGGTCGTGATTGCTGCCGATCGCGCCCCCAAGGACCTCAATATGGACGAGCGTCTGACCAGCCGCTTCAACGCCGGCATGCTCTGCCTAGTCGCAGAGCCCAGCTACGAGATGAAATACAAGATCTTGCAGCGCTATTACGAGAACACCATCGTCGCCGCTCCCGAGGCAGGCGACGACTCGCTGCTGGCGGCCTATGGGGGCGACGGCGGGCACCTGACCGATGAGCACTTTAAGCACATGGCAGAGGTGTCGGGCACCAACATCCGCGAACTCGAGAGCTTCTGCGAGCGCTGCGCCGGCGAGGCGGGCGACCGCGAACGCGAGGGCGGGGAGCTCACCTTTGACGACATCGACGCCATCGCCAACCAGTACTTCGACACATCGGCCAAGAAGATCAATGTGCAGACGGTCCAGTCCGTCATCGAGGAGCAATACGGTGTGACACACGAGGAACTCATCGGGCCTCGCCGCAACGCCAACATCGCCAAGGCGCGCCATATCGCTATCTACCTGGCGATCGAGATGTGCGAGATGACGACGACGGCCGTGGGCGCCGAGTTTGGCAACCGCAACCACTCGACCGTCAGCACGAGCTACAAAAAGGTCCAGAAGATGATTCAGGAAGACCGGACTGTCACCGAAGACCTTAAGTCGCTGCGCGATAAAATTACACTGCGCTCGTAGGGAAATAGAGACACCTGTTGAAAACTTGTCGAAACCACGGGCATAAGGTGTCTAAAACCCAACCCACGGTGATGAAAAGTTTTGCGCAGGTTTTGAACGTGGAAAACCACCCCTGTTGCACACAGGTTGCTGTCGATTCTCTTTTTGGGTCTGACCTGCGTCTTTGGGAGTAATCAACAGTTTCGTCAGTGCTATTACTATTATTAAGATATTTATATCTATAGAAAGGTATTAAAAGATGAAGTTCACCGTCAGCCAGAGCTCGCTTACGCAAGCCATCGGCGTCGTTATGAAAGGCGTCGCTTCGGCATCCACCCTTCCCATTCTGTCGGGCGTGCTCGTAAAGGCACAAGACGGCATCTTGGAATTCCAGACCTCCAACTACACCATCTCGATTCGTCACCGCATCGCGGCTCATGTCGAAGAGGAGGGCGAGATGGTGATTCCCTGTAAGATGCTCTCCAACATCACCAAGACCCTTCCCGATGCCCCGGTCACCTTTGAGCTGTCCGAGCGTCAGGTTTTGATTGGTTGCGAGAAGAGCTCTTTCCGCCTCAACACGCTCGATGCCAACGACTTCCCCGAGTTCCCGGCATACGCCATCGAGAGCGCCGTCGAGCTGCCGACCGATATCCTGTCCGAAATGGTAAGCCGCGTATGGCGTGTCACCTCGACCGACAAGGCTCGCCCCATCCTGGGTGGCGTGCACATGAAGGTCGAGAACAACACCGTGCGCCTGGTCGCGACCGATTCCTTCCGACTGGCCGTGTGCGATACGCAGGTCGAGACCTCGACCCTCGAAGGTTCCTTTGAGCTCAACGTGCCTGCCGACGCCTTCAACGACGCGCTGAGCATCATGGCGAGCCAAGCTACCATCATGATCGGCGCAACCGACACCCAGGTTGTCTTTGAGGCCGGCAACACCACCTACGTGTCGCGCCGCATCGAGGGCGTATATCCCAATTACAAGCAGCTCATCCCCGATTCGTGCGTGACGAGCGTCAAGATCGACGTAGCCGCCTTTAACGCCGCCCTTAAACGTGTGGCCGTTATCGCGAGCGCCAACCCTGCTGTCAAGTTTGAGATCGATGTTGAGAACGGCCAGATGGGCCTGTCCTCCATTTCCAACGACCAGGATCTGGCGCAGGAGACGATCGATGTCGAGGCCGAGGGCGAGTCGGGCACCATCGCCTTCAACTACCACTACATCTTTGGCTGCCTCAATGCCCTGTCCAAGGAGAAGGAGATCACGCTGGAGCTCAAGAGCTATTCGCAGGCTGGCATCTTCAAGTCCTACGACAAGATCAACTACCTGTACCTGGTCATGCCGGTACGCATCTAGCACTTCCCATGACAATGTTCGCACGCGATCTTTCCGTTGCGCGCTATCGCAGCTTCGACAGTTACCGCCTTGCCCTGAGCGACGGTGTGACAGTGCTCGCAGGCCCCAACGCGGCGGGAAAGACCAACCTCATAGAGGCGCTGCAGCTGCTGACGAGCGGCGCCTCGTTTAGGCATCCGACCGCAGCCGAGCTCGTGCACGACGGCGTGGGCTCATGTAAGGTCGAGCTGAGGCTCGAAGGTGATGGGCGCGTGCTGGACATGGGGCTGAGCGTGGAAGATGGCAAGCGCTCGTTTAGCCGCAACGGCAAGCGCTGCGCTGCGTCCGGCGTGCGCGGGGTGCTGCCGAGCGTCCTGTTTTGCCCGGACCACCTGGATATGGTCAAGCGGGGTGCCAGCGTGCGCCGCACCGCACTTGATGACTTTGGCGTTCAGTTGAGTGCGCGCTATGCCGATTTGGCTAGTGCCTACGGGCGCTGCGTGACCCAGCGCAATGCCCTGCTCAAGGAGACCTGGTGCTGCCGCGAGATGCTCGGCGCCTGGAACGAATCTATTGCCCGCGCCGGTTCGGCCCTGCTCGTGCACCGTCTGGCTCTGCTCGACCGGCTGTCGGGCCATGTGTGTGACGCCTATGGCCGCGTGGCATCCGGCGAGCCCGCCGGTGTGTCCTATGTGTCCACGCTTGGCGACCTGCCTCGCACCGAGGATCGCGACGAGCTCAGGGGCTGGGCGTATGAGCACATGCTTTCGGCGCTCGATGAGCGCGCCGACGAGGAGATCCGTCGCGGCGTGACGCTCGTGGGTCCGCATCGCGATGAGATTGAGTTTTCCGTCGCGGGCCGATCGGCCCGTTCATTTGCCAGCCAGGGCCAGCAGCGAACGCTAGTACTTGCCTGGAAGGTGGCAGAAGTGGCCGTGGCGCGCGATATCCTGGGCACCGCGCCGCTGCTGCTCTTGGACGACGTGATGAGCGAGCTCGACGCCGGGCGTCGAGGCGCTTTTCTGCAGCTGATCGGTGATGATATCCAGACAGTCATAACCACCACCAATCTGGGGTATTTTACCGATGACCTGCTTGATCGAGCCAAGGTGGTGAGCATGGGTGAGACGTGCT
>USMH01000085.1 GCA_900555745.1 uncultured Collinsella sp. | reverse complement strand
ATCGCGCTCAAAATCGAGCATACGTACCACGTTGCCGAGGCATGCGATGCCGTGGCGCGCGAGCAGGGCTGGTCGACAGAGGATATTGACCTGGCCTGGCTTTGCGGCCTGTTACACGATATGGGACGCTTTGAACAGTTGCGGCGCTGGGACACCTTTAAGGACGCCGAGAGTATGAGCCACGCAGCGTTGGGCGTCGGGGTCCTCTTTGGCGAGAACCCCGACGACGCACCTGCCACAACAAGCATCCGAGATTTTATCGAGACCGACGAGCACGACGAGCTCATCCGCGCGAGCATCGCCTATCACAGCGACTTTCGCCTGCCGGCACAACTCGACGAGCGCACACGGCGCTTCTGCGATATCGTGCGCGATGGCGACAAGATCGACATTATGCGCACCATCGCCGACAGCACCGTCGACACTATCCTCAAGGTTGATGAGGACGCATTTCTCGCCAGCCGGTTCTCGACACCGGCTCTCGCTGCCTTCGACGAGCACCGCTGCGTCGCACGCGATGAACGCGACGAGCCCGCCGACTACCTGGTGGGGCTCATCTGCTTTATGTTTGAGCTCGTCTATCCAGCGAGCCGCGCGCTGGCGCGCGAGCAGGGCGATATCTACCGCCTGCTCGACGCACCCTTTGGCATTACGCGCTCCTTTACCGATTCCGCCACGCAAGCGACCTGGGAGCGCCTAAAGGACGAGATGCGCGACTGGCTGGCGCGCTCCTAGCGCTCAAGCTGGGCCAGCAGCTCCTCGACGACCTCGACGGCATCGCCGACAACCTTGTACTGGGCAGCACCAAAGATGGGGGCATCCGGGTCCTCGTTGATGGCGATAATGCACTCCGCCCCACCGATGCCGGCAAGATGCTGGATGGCGCCCGAAACACCGATACTCACGAGAAGCTTGGGCGAAACCGATACGCCCGTCTGGCCAATCTGATGGCGATACTCCAACCAGCCGGCCTCCACGACAGGTCGCGTGCAGCCAAGCTCGGCCCCCAGAGCCTCGGCGAGCCTTCGCATCAGCGGCAGGTTTTTCTTGGAACCAATGCCGCGACCCACCACGACCAGGCGCTCGGCATCGGCGATCGAAGCCTGCTGGCCCCACTCCTCGGCGGGAATCGAGATCTCAACACGAGCCTTAGCATCATCCGCAAGTGATATCTGGGTGATCGTGCCGGAGCGGCCGTAGTCAAAGTCGGGCGCCTTAAAGATGCCGGGACGCACCGTTGCCATCTGGGGACGATGATTGGGGCAGACGATGGTGGCCATCAGGTTGCCGCCAAACGCCGGACGCGTCTGTTGCAGCAGCCCCGTCTCCGTATCCATCGAAAGTACGGTGCAGTCAGCCGTAAGGCCCGTCTGCAAACGCACGGCAACGCCGGGTGCCAGTTCGCGGCCAAAGGCGGTCGCACCGTACAGAATGGCCTCGGGCTTGCGCTCTGCCACCAAATCGCAGATCAGCCGAGCGTAGACCTCCGCATCGTTCTGGTGCAGACGCTCGTCGCGACAGACCAGGACCTCGTCTGCACCGGCGCAAACCAGATGCTCCAGGTCACCGAGAGAACCCTCGGGGCCCATACCGACCAGCGCCACCAGACGGCAGCCGCGAGCATCGGCAAGCTCGCGGCCCTTGCCCATGAGCTCATAGGCAACGGGAGTCACCGTATCGTGCTCGTCGGTCTGCACGAATACCCAAATGTCTCGATATGCATCAAGGTCCACCGCGCCAGCGGCCTCGTCACGCTCGATCGAGATGGCGTTGACGGGGCAGGCGTCGACGCACCCACCGCATAGGATGCAGCCGTCGGTTACGCGGGCGCAACGGTTGGGCCGCTCGCCTTCCACTACGATGCCGCCCGAGGCACAGGCGCGAACGCAGCGACCGCAGCCGATACAGGCTTCGCTATCGATAATCAGTCCGCTCATCTATGCCATCCCCTCGATGATCTTGGCAAGTTTCGCCGCCTGCTCGGACGCCGTTCCGTCAACGGTCTCGCACGTTTGGTCGCGGTCGGGCACAAACGATCGCACGACCTGTGTCGGCGAGCCGGCAAGGCCGCAGCGCGCGGGGTCGGCATGCACGTCGGCAGCGTTGACCACGCGCACGTCCGCCTCCTCGGCTGCACGAATACCGGCAATGCTCGGCATACGCAGCTGGCCAATCTCCTTGGCGGTCGTCATCGCGCACGGCATCTCAAGATAGACCGTCTCCTCGCCGGCATCGCAGCCGTGAACAAGCGCCAGTGAACCACAGGTCGAAAAGCCCGCGCTCTGCACGCAGCTCACGTCGGTCACACAGGGAATCTCAAAGGCACCGGCAAGCTCGGGACCAATCTGGGCCGTATCGCCATCCACCGCCATCTTGCCGCAGATGAGCAGGTCGAAGTCCTCGTCGAGCGCCTCGATGCCGCATTTGAGAGCATAGGTGGTCGCCAGGGTATCGGCACCTGCAAAGGCGCGATCGGTTAGCAGCAGTGCGTCATCGGCGCCTCGGGCGATGCAGTCGCGCAATAGCGATTCGGTCGCGGGGATGCCCATCGACACCACCGTCACGCGCACATCCATGCCAAAGCCGATAAAGTCGTCCTTCAGCGCCAGAGCGCATTCCAAAGCGCTCGCGTCAAAGGGATTTATGACCGCTTGTTTGCCATCGCGCACAATCGTATTGGTCTTGGGGTCCATCTTGACCTCGGTGCTTCCCGGCACCGCCTTGACGCACACCACCATATGGAAATCGCTCATCTTCACGCGCCCCCTTTCTGGACGAGCTCATCCAAGAGCTTCTCCGAAAACAGGTTACCGCGACCCAGCTGCCCGGCAGGATCGAGCTGGAGCTTGAGCCGCGCCGACTCGACCATGGCCTCGTGACCGTACATCGTCTCCAAGAAGCCCACCTTGATCTTGCCGACGCCGTGTTCGGCGGAGACGGCGCCACCCATGGCCGTGACCTCGGAAGCCCACTGGGCAAAGAGTTCTCCGCCGCGGCGGTAATCCTGCGCATCGCGCGGCAGAATGTTCACATGCAGATGGTTGTTACCGATGTGTCCCCAGGCGGCAGATTCAAGCCCGCTTTCGGCCAACGTGCGGCGATAAAGGGCGATGACATCGGCCAAGTGTGCGTTGGGCACCGACATGTCCGAGCCCAGTTTGGTGATGGTGGGATCCGTGCGGCGACGCTCGTCGATGAGCATGTTGACGCTCTCGGGCACCGCATGGCGGAAGAATCGCTGACACTCGCGATCGACCTCGGTGCGCGCGACCCATGTCGCATCGTCGCTGCCGCCCGCAAGCTCTAGTACCCACCCCAAGTGATACAGCTCCTCAGTCGCCTGGGCTTCGTCGTTGCAGTCGAGCTCCACGTAGACACAGACCTTGGCGTCTTTGTCGAGCGCCGGCAGCGAGGCGAACGCGGTCGACTGCTCACGCTGACGACGCAGGATATCCAGGGCGCCCGCATCGAAATACTCGATGGCAGCCGCGTGGGACAGGACGGGACGCACGGAATCGGTGAAGGACACGGCCTTATCTTCGCTGTCAAAGAAGCAGCTCACGCCCCAAACGACCGCAGGCGCCGCCTGCAGGGCAATCTCGAGCTCGGTGATGACGCCAAGTGTGCCACACGCACCGATAAACAGATCGATGGCATCCATATCGTCAGCAACGAAATAGCCCGAAGCATTTTTGGTCTTGGGCATGGTGTAGTCGGGGAGGTCGAGCTCGAGCGTGCGGCCCTGCACCGTGACGAGCGAAAGGCGACGACCCCGTGCAAAAACCTCGCCACGGCGAAGCTCGAGCAGGTCGCCATCGGTCAGCACGACATGAAGGCCCGTGACGTGAGGGCGCATGGGGCCGTAAGCGTAGCTACGGGCGCCGGAAGCGTTGCATGCCGCCATGCCGCCCAGGCAGGCAGATGCCTCGGTGGGATCGGTAGGAAAGAATTGTTCGGAAGCTTCCTGGAACTCCTCGTAGGCCTCAAGCGATGCCTGGTCCCAGCCGGCAGTCGGCAGCACTTTCTTGCCCAGTTGCTTGCGCAGCTCAGACAGCACGACGCCGGGCGCCACACGCAAAAGAAAGCGACCCTGCTCATCGCGGCGAATGCCTAGGTAGCGATTCATGCGGGAAGTATTGAGAATGTGACCGCCATGAGGCACGGCGCCGGCGGCAAGACCGGTCCGGGCGCCCTGAACCGTCACCGGGACACGCTCGGCATGGAGCTTTTTCAAAATGGCGCGCACCTCGTCCTCCGTTGTCGGAAACGAGATGCTCGAGGCCTCGCCCGATGTGCGAGACTCATCGCGGCCATACTCTTCGAACTCGTCGGTGAAGGGTTTGATGGTTGCCGACACGCGAACTCCCCCTTTAGCTAACTACAGTGTTTGCAGGGAGATGTTACCGCATCGTTTCGTCGACGTGTTCGAGTCCGTCTCCATAATTGGCGATTTTTACGTACGTGCAATTCGGCGAGCGGCAAGGTTTCCTCGGCAGACGATGCTTTTGACACATGTCGCCATACCGCCAGCGACCGCGCAATTGTCGCTCGAAAAAAGTTGAAGTAATTTTTACCATCTTTTACCTGCGGAGATGTCAATCCGTCAAGCATTTGGTCAGAAATTGGTCAAGTAGTGACTGATACGGTCGGCATCGACAGCCAAAACCAATGGAAGTTTTGGCCCCAGAAGCAGGGAGGTTCCCATGGCATATTACTGGCCCCAGTACGGCGTCGCCATCGAGGTCGACGACGATCCCCATCTCCTGCCTTTCGACGAAGAGGCGTTCCCCGATACGGCGGTCTACCACGTCACCACCGATGTTATCTGCGACCCCGAGTCGTTCTCGGCGCTCGCCCACCACATCGCGCGTATCCACAACATCGAGCTCCCTCACGACTTCGACGAGCTCATCTACTCGCGCCGCCTGATGCTTCACATGCTCTTTGGAGCGGACCCGTCCACGTTCGCACGTGTCTACACCACCAAGGACGCCGCATGAGCGCGAAGAAGCCGTCCCGCCTTGCAGGACTGGGGTGTCGCAAGAAACTCGTCGTTGTCTGCCTGGCTATCGTCTGCGCCCTCATCGCCGTAGGGCTATACGCCTGGCAGTCGCAGCCCGTGCCCGAAGCGGGCGCCTCGGTCACGACGGCAGAGGGTAAATCGCGCCAAGAAATCCAGAATGAGCTCGACGCCATCGTCCGCGACAACATGATGACGATCTCGGTCGCGCCGGTCGCACAGTTGCAGGAAGGCGGCAAGTTGCGCGTCAACGTGCAAAACGTCCAAGACAACAAGTTTCCCCAGCGCTTCCGCGTGATCCAAAACGACGAGACCAT
>USMH01000084.1 GCA_900555745.1 uncultured Collinsella sp. | reverse complement strand
AAATTCGTATAAGTTGGAGGTAGCATGTTCTCAATCGGTCAACACGTCATTCATCCGGGCCAGGGAGTCTGCACCGTCGTCGGTTTTAGGGACGACACACCGCAGCCCATGCTGCTACTCGAGACCAAGCAGGGACATGCGCAGACGATCCTCATGTACCCCGTGGCGCAGGCCGACCGTCTGCACGCCGCCATCTCTCAGCAAGATGCCGAGCACCTGCTGAGCCACTATGACGAGCTGGAGTGCGACACCTTTACCGAGCGCAACAGCTCGCTTGAGGAGACACACTTTAAGCAGCAGCTCAAGCTGGGCGCGCCCGAGACGGTCCGCGTGGCAAAGACCATGATGCACCGCATTCGCCAGGCCGAGGAAGCTGATAAAAAACCCAGCTCCTACTACATGCGCGTCCTCAAGGAGGCCAAACGCCGCTCCATCGAGGAGTTCGCCGTGGCCCTTGGCGTCACCGAGGAGGCCGCCGAAGCCCGCCTAGCCCAAGCCGCCCTCAACTAACCCATCCGCGCCAAAAACCACCACAAAGGGAACAGGCACCTTTGTGGTGGTTTTCTTGTTCTAGTAGTATTCATTCTTATCGATACCCACGAGCACAAGGAGTCTCTTATGGCAGAGCCGCTTACCGCCGGAATCACCCGCGACCGCGCGTTCGAACTGCTCAATGAGCACAACAAGGACCCGTTCCATATCACCCATGGCGAGACGGTCGAGGGCACTATGCGCTACTTTGCGCGCGAGTTCGACCCCGAGAACGAGGAGTTTTGGGGCATCGTCGGTCTGCTGCACGACCTGGATTGGGAGGAGCATGAGGACGACCCCATTAACCACACCATCTATGCTGCCGAGATTCTTGAGGGCGAAGGTGCGTCTCCCGAGCTCATTCGCGCCATCCAGACGCACACGTCGGACTTCAACACCTCACTACCCAAGCCCGAGCTGCAGATGGAAAAGATCCTGTTTGCCTGCGATGAGCTCACCGGCCTGATCGGCGCTGCCGTCATCATGCGCCCGAGCAAGAGCGTTATGGACTTTACGACCAAGTCGCTCAAGAAGAAGTTCAAGGACAAACGCTTTGCCGCCGGCTGCTCGCGCGACGTGATTTCGCAGGGCGCCGAGATGTTGGGCTGGGAGCTCCCCGAGCTCTTTGACCGCACCATCGCGGCCATGCAGTCCTTCGCCCCCGACCGAGATACCTTCCAGGCCTAACCGTCAACGCCACCTAAAACCACCACAAAGGGGACAGGCACCTTTGTGGTGGTTTTTGTTTGCGCGGGCGTTAGGGACGGACCTGGCCGGTGCCGCGGAGCTTGTATTTGTAGGTGGTGAGGGCCTCGGCGGCAAAGGGGCCACGGGCGTGGAGTTTTTGGGTCGAGATGCCGATCTCGGCACCCAGGCCAAACTCGCCGCCGTCAGTGAAGCGAGTGCTGGCGTTGGAGTACACGGCCGAGGCATCGACAGCATCAAGGAAGCGCTCGCAAGCATCCGTATCCTCGGCAACGATGGCCTCGGAGTGCATCGTGCCGTAGCGGTTGATGTGTGCGATGGCCTCGTCCTCGTTTGCCACGACCTTCACGCTCATCTCGAGCGCCAGGTACTCGCGACCCCAGTCCTCCTCAGTCGCGGCGACGTAGTCATCGCCCTCCGCAAGCCCGGCATCGGCGCATGCGGCGCAGGTTGCCTCGTCGCCGTGAATGAGCACGCCGTGGTCATGCAGCACGGTCACGACCGCAGGCAAAAACGCATCGGCCACAGCACGGTCGACCAGCAGCGACTCGGCGGCATTGCACACGCCTACGCGCTGGGTCTTGGCATTAACGATAATGTTGAGCGCCTTATCAAAGTCGGCGGATTCATGCACGTAGATGTGGCAGTTGCCCGTGCCCGTCTCGATCACCGGCACAAGCGACTCGCGCACGCAGCGCTGGATCAGGCCTGCACCTCCGCGCGGAATGAGTACGTCGACAATACCGCGGAGCTTCATGAGCTCGCCGGTGGCCTCGCGGTCGGTGGACTCGATCATCGACACGGCCTCGCGCGGGAAGCCCTTGGCCTCGAGCGCATCGGCCAGCAGCTCGGCGATCATGGCACACGAGTGATAGGCCAGCGAGCCGCCGCGTAGAATGCAGGCGTTGCCGGTACGGATGCAGATGCCTGCGGCGTCGGCCGTCACGTTGGGGCGCGCCTCGTAGACCATGGCGACCAGGCCCAACGGCACGCTCACGCGGGTCAGGTCCACACCGCTCGCAAGCACGCGGTGGTCGAGCACGCGGCCGACGGGATCGGGCAGCTCGGCGAGCTTCTCCAAACCGGCGGCCATGCTCTCGACGCGCTCAGGCGTCAGCAGCAGACGGTCGAGCAGACCGGCCGAAGTGCCCGCATCGCGCGCGGCGGACATATCGAGCTCGTTGGCGGCGACGATGGAGTCGACACCGTTGCGCAGTGCTGCGGCCATGGCGCGCACGGCCTCCTGGCGCTGCTCATCGCTCGCCGTGGCAAGCGAGGCCGACGCTGCCTTGGCGGCAACGGCAAGATCGTGGACATACGTGGCTATATCGACCGACATGGGCGGCCCTTTCTCCTAGAAGTTTGCAACCATGGTAGCCGATTTGCGCATGGCCTCGCCCGCGGCGGTAGAATTGGTCAACCCGAAACACCGCAACGAACGGAAGACTCACATGGCCCTCATCACTTCGTACCACGTCCCCGGCCTTTACGTCGAGGACCACAGCATCGACGTCCCCCTTGACTGGCGCGGCCTGGAGCCGATGCTCCTGGCCGTCGGCAGCACCATGCGCCGCGGCGCTATGCCGGCACCAATCGCCGGCGCGCCCGAGAGCATCAAGCTCTTCTACCGCGTGGTTTGCGCGCCCGACCGCATCAACGACGATCTGCCGCTGCTCCTGTTTTTGCAGGGCGGCCCCGGCGGCGAGAGCCCGCGTCCGCTGTCGCCCATAAGCGACGGCTGGATCGAGGAGGCCGTCAAGCACTTCCGCGTCGTCCTGCCCGACCAGCGCGGTACCGGGCGCAGCAGCTGTGTAGACGGGCGTACGATTGCCGCACTGGGCGAGCGCGCGACGGCGGCCGGCTCCGATGCCGCACGCTCGCAGGCTGACTTCCTCAAGCGCCACCTCGCCAGCTCCATCGTGCGCGATTTTGAGTACCTGCGCCTGGTGGGCTTTGGCGGCAAGCCCTGGGTCACACTCGGGCAGAGCTACGGCGGCTTTTTGACGTTGAGCTATCTGTCGCTCTTCCCCGAGGGCATAGCGGCAAGCTTTACCTGCGGCGGCATCCCCCACGTGCCGGCGAGCGCAAGCGAGGTCTACGCGCACACCTTCCCGCGCATGGCCGCCAAGACGCAGCAGTATTATGACCGCTACCCCGCTGACGTCGACCGCGTGGCAGCCCTGGCCGATGCGCTCGAGGCCCAGAAGCCCGTGCTGCCCGACGGCTCGCCGATGACGGTCGAGCGCCTACAGCTCATGGGCAGCGACTTTGGCATGAAGCCGAGCTTTGAGCGCATGCATTGGATTATCGATCACGCGTTTGTTACTGGCGACGGTACGCTTAGCTGCGGCTCCTCGGTATCCGACAGCTTTTTGATGCGCGCCTTCGAGCGCACCAACACGCGTACAAACCCGCTGTACTGGACGCTGCAGGAGTTTATCTACGCCGACGGCGACACCATGCCCATTCGCTGGGCCGCAGCAGAGGAGAAGGCCCATCGTGCCGAGTTCGACACACTCGCGCGCCCGCTCATGTTTACCGGCGAGGCCATGTTCCCGTGGATGTTTGAGCAGATGCCCGAGCTTATGCCGTTTAAGCCCGCCATGGACCTGCTGATGGAAGACACCAGCTGGGACAAGATCTACGACCCGCAGCGCCTAGCCTGCAACGAGGTGCCACTCCAGGCCGCGGTGTATTTCGACGATATGTACGTCGATTCGGGCATGCAACTCGATACGCTCAGCCGCGTGGGCAACTCGCATGCCTGGGTGACCAACGAGTTCGAGCACGACGGCCTGCACGGCAGCGCGGTGTTCAAGCACCTCTTCGACGAAGCGCTCAACCGCGGAGACCTGCGCCGGATCTTCTAGCTAAGGAGTGTCCCAAAGTGCCGGCACATAAGGAACGTCCCCAAGTGCCGGCACGAGAAAGACAGCGCTGCAGGAAACGATCCGCAGCGCTGTCTTTCTTTATGCAAATACGATCAAGTTATCCCTGTGTATCGCCGGCTTCTCGGCCAGGTTAGCGAGCAGGCGGTTGCTGGCGATCTGGTCCTGGCGGCGGCCGGCTGCAAGCTCCAGCACGTCCGAATCGGCCTCGGCGATACCGCGGGCGACGACCATACCGCTCGGATCGCACACATCGAGCACATCGCCCTCGGCAAACTGGCCATCGACCTCGCGAATACCCACCGCAAGCAGGGAAGAGCCACGGCTGACCAGCGCCTTCGCAGCACCGTCATCAACCGTCACCGAGCCGTGGGCCTTGTCGCCCAGCGCGATCCACAGTTTGCGGGGTGCGATGTCCAGGCGCTCCGCCGGCGGATCGAACAGGGTTCCCACGCTCTCGCCGCGGGCGAGACGCACGAGGGCATCGGGCTCCTCGCCCGAGCAAATCACGCTCTGAATGCCCGCCGTCATCAGGATGCGGCTCGCGCGAATCTTGGTGATCATGCCGCCCGTACCCACCGAGGTCGAAGAATCACCCGCCGAGGCAATGATCTTGGCATCGATCTTATGCACGACCGGGACAAACTCGGCCGTCGGATCCTCGTGCGGATTGGCGGTGTAGAGGCCGTCGATGTCGGACAGCGTCACGCACAGGTCGGCGGAAACCAGGCAGCTCACGAGCGCCGCCAGCGTGTCGTTGTCGCCAAACTTGATCTCGTCGACGGTAACGGTGTCGTTCTCGTTGACGACCGGCACCACGCCCAGCTCCACCAGACGCAGCAGGGCGTCGCGCGCGTGCAGGTAGGACGTGCGACGCGCCGTGTCGTGACGCGTGAGCAGCACGAGCGAGGTGAGCAGGTCGCGCGCATGGAACTCCTCGTCGTAGGCCGACGAGATGATGCACTGACCAGCCGAGGCGCAGGCCTGCAGGCTCGGAAGGTCGCCGACCGGCTTGCGGTCGAAGCCCAACACGGGATAGCCACAGGCGATAGCGCCCGAGCTCACCACGACCAGACGCCAGCCGAGCTTGCGCAGCGCTGCGGCTTGATCGGCAAGTCCGCCGATAAAGGCGCGGTTGACCTTGCCATCGGCGCCCACCACCGTGGACGAACCGATCTTTACCACCATCGTTTTATAAGAAGTCGTCATACGTCAAACCAATC
>USMH01000083.1 GCA_900555745.1 uncultured Collinsella sp. | reverse complement strand
CCCTTCGCCGGCACCACGCCAAAGCAGTAGCTCAGCGCCGCAGACACCGCAAATGCCACACCGCCGGCAGCGCAGCACCACAGCAGGTTCGAGATGCCGCCCGTGGCAAAGCCAATGACCATGAGGACATTCGTCATACCGATGGTATAGGCCGTAACGTGGCCCACGGCCGCAACAAGGCCTCCGACGGCGCCGCCAATGGCCATGCACGTCAGGCACCTGCCATATTTAAAGCCGCAACCGTACAGCGCCGGCTCACTTACGCCACCAAGCACGCCCGAGATCGAATAGCCCAGCATGAGGGCCTTCTCGTCCTTATCCGCAACGCGAAGCGACGCACCAAAGGGCATGCCCCAAACGGCAAACGTTGCCATCGTCGCGGCGATCAGGATGCACGAATCCGTTCCCACACTCATAAACTGCGCATAGGCGAGCGATAGGACAACGTTGCTGACACCCGCGATCTTTAGGAACTCCCAGCCCGCGGCAAGCCCCATGAGCGTGAGCAGCGACACGATGCCACCGGAATTGCCAAGCATAAACATAAGCTGGCCCAACAGCATGCCCAAATAGCTGCCCGCCGGCGCCGTAATACACAGCGAAACCGGAACCATGACGAGCATGGTTGCAAACGGAACGAACGAAAACGCCACGGCCTTAGGGATAACGCGCTGAAAGAAACACTCCACTCGCCATAGCACGGGCACCGAGATGAGAACCGGGATAACAGTCGTCGTGTAATCGTTGACCGGCGCGGGAAGCAGACCATACACGGAAGTCATCGATGCCCCCGTCGTCGATGCGGCATCGACGAGCTTGAGCAGATCGGGCGCAATCAATACGCCGCCCAGCATCATACCCAGCTGCTCCGAGCAACCGAGCTGGCGGGCGGCCGCCCAACCAAGATAGATGGGCAAAAAGTAGTAGCCGGCGTTATAGAGCCAACTGTAGAACAGGCGATAGATTTCGGAATCGGCAGACCACAGGCCCAGCATGCCTTCGCCCATAATGACGGCGACGGTGCGGAACAACGCCGCGCAGACAATAAACGGCAGCGCCGACATCATGCTTTTGGACAGATAATCGACCACGGCCATGGCGTTTGATGAAACCGACGTTGTAAACGAGGTGTTAGAAACTTGTAGCATGGAACGCCTTTCCCAATATGACATGCGGGCTGTCCCTTTGTCACATCGTGCGGTACTGACCGATTGCGCGGTACTTTTCGTAGCGGAGGTTTGTGAGGGTCGCGTCGTCGAGCTGCCCAAGCGCATCGAAGGCATCAAATGCCGAGGACATGACGGCACCGGCGATCTCCTCATGCGACAGGCCCTTATCGTCAACAATGCCGTCAATGATGCCGAGCGCCAGCAGATCGGGGGCCGTGAGCTTAAGCGCCTCGGCGGCCTCATTCGCGCACTCGGTATCCTTCCACAGGATCGACGCACAGGCCTCGGGGCTCACGACCGAATAGGCCGAGCTCGAGAGCATCAGGATGCGGTCGGCCACGGACAGCGCCAGCGCGCCACCAGAGCCGCCCTCGCCTGTCACCACCGAGACAATCGGCGTCTTAAGGCCGCTCATCTCCATGAGGTTCTGGGCAATCGCCTCACCCTGGCCGCGTTCCTCGGCACCGATGCCGCAAAACGCGCCCGAAGTATCGACCAGGCACAGAACCGGTCGACCAAACTTTTCGGCCTGGCGCATCAGGCGACGCGCTTTGCGGTAGCCCTCGGGATGTGCCATACCAAAGTTGCGACGCATGCGCTCTTTGGTCGTGGTGCCGCGCTCGATGGCGATGACCGTTACGGGGCGTCCGTCTTTCCAGCCAATGCCAGCCACCACAGCAGCGTCGTCGCCAAAGTAGCGGTCGCCGTGCAGCTCCACAAATCCATCCAGGCCCAGCGAGATCATCTCGCCTGCCGTGGCGCGATCTGCCGAGCGGGTCTGCTTGACAATCTCGAGCGCGGTTTTTGGTGCGGCCGAGCGCTTGAACAAGTGTCCCAGCTTTTTGCCACGGCGACCCGTATGCACGATCTCATGCGGTGCCCCCAGGCCGGGCGCGTGCCCTTCGTGCAGCGCCAGCAGCTCGCCTACCGTGAGCGCAATCTCGCCACGCGGAACAACGGCATCGCAAAAGCCGTGCTCCAGCAAAAACTCGGAGCGCTGGAATCCCTTGGGCAGGCGCTTGTGCATGTTCTGCTCGATCACGCGCGGGCCGGCAAATGCCGTCAGGGCATCGGGCTCGGCCAGGATAATATCGCCCTCCATGGCAAAGCTCGCGGTTACGCCTCCGGTCGTGGGGTCAGTGAGCACCGTGATATACAGGCCGCCCGCCTCGCTATGGCGCCTAACCGCCGCAGAAATCTTGGCCATCTGCATGAGCGAGGTCACGCCCTCCTGCATGCGGGCGCCACCCGATACGGTAAAGCCAACGACCGGCAGTCCCAGCTCGGTCGCACGCTCAAATGTGCGGCAGATCTTCTCGCCCACCACGGAACCCATCGAGCCCATCATAAAGTTGGCGTCCATAAAGAAGAGCGCCGTATCGCAACCGCAGATTTTGCCCTTGCCGCACACAACGGCATCGCGCTCGCCCGAACGTTCGCTCACGCTCTTGAGCTTGTCGGCATAGCCGGGAAACGAAAGGAAGTCCTCCGGCGCCAGACTGGCATCCCATTCCTCAAACGTGCCCTCGTCAATCGTCATGTGCATGCGGTCGCGCCCGCTCACGCGAAAGTGTTTGCCACAACGAGGGCAGACCTCGAGGTTGTCGTGCAGGCGCGCCTCATCGATCACGCGGCGGCACTCCGGGCACTTGATAAACACGTGACGCGCGGGAAACTCGGCGCACGACTCGGTTATCGGCCCCTCAAGGACATTGACCGTCTTCGCTTTTCTATTCATCAGCATAGAGATGCCCCATCAGATCGGTGTGATACATGCCCGACAAGAACTCGTCGTTTGCCAGCACGTCGAGCTGAAGCTCGCTGTTTTCGCTCACGCCCTCAATCACGAGCTCGCCCAAAGCCGAGCGCATCTTACGAATAGCGCCGTCACGCGTGGGCGCACACACGATGAGCTTGCCGAGCATGGAGTCGTAGTACGGCGGAACGTTCGCACCGGTAAACATGGCAGAATCCCAGCGCACGCGCGGACCACCCGGCACACGCAACGCGGTGACCGTTCCGCATGACGGCAGAAAGTCTGGCGTTTCGGCATTGATGCGGCACTCCATGGCGTGGTTGTGAACCGGCATGTCCTCTTGCTCAAAGGGCAGAGGCTGGCCGGCTGCCACGCGCAGCTGCCACTTGACCAAGTCGGTATCGGTCACAAACTCCGTAACCGGATGCTCCACCTGCAAGCGCGTGTTCATTTCCATAAAGTAGAAATTGCCGTCGTCCGAATACAGAAACTCGATGGTACCGGCTCCTTCGTAGCCGACGGCACGAGCCAGGTCACGCGCCGCCTTGTGCATGCGAGCACGAATGTCGTTGTGTCCGTCGAGGCACGGCGCGGGACTCTCTTCGATCAGCTTTTGGTTGCGACGCTGCACCGAGCACTCGCGCTCGCCGAGCGAAAATACATGGCCCTGCTTATCGGCCATAATCTGCACCTCAACGTGGTGCGCCGGCGCGACGAACTTCTCCATGTAGCACTCGCCGTCGCCAAAAACGGCCTCGCCCTCGGCACGCGCCTCGATGAACGCCTTTGCCGCATCTTCCACGCGCTCGACCTTGCGAATGCCGCGACCGCCACCGCCCGCGCGCGCCTTAATGAGCACGGGACAGCCAATGCGCTCGGCCTCGGCCGTCGCCTCCTCGGGACTTTTGAGCAAATCGCAGCCCGGCACGATGGGCACGCCCGCCGCGGCAGCCGTTCGGCGTGCGGCGTCCTTGTCGCCCATGCTGTCGATCACCTCGGCCGAAGGACCGACAAAAGCCAGGCCATACTTGTCGCAGTCGCGTACAAAGCTCGCCTTCTCGGAAAAGAAGCCGTACCCAGGATGGATCGCCTTTGCGCCCGACTTTACGGCACAGGTGAGCACGGCATCGTCGTTGAGGTAGCTCTCGGCAAGACGCGGGCCGCCGATGCAATACGCCTCGTCGGCAAGTTGCACGTGCAGCGCGTCCGCATCGGCCGTGGAATAGACGGCGACGGTTTTGATGCCCATATCGCGGCACGCGCGAATAACACGGACCGCGACCTCGCCGCGGTTGGCGATGAGCACTTTGTCGAACATGAAGCCTTCCTTAACTTTCGTGCATGAGTGCAAAAGACATATCGGCGCGGCAGCAAACCTCACCGTTGACGCTCGCAGTACCCGTCGCAAAGCGGAACGGCCCGCGCGCACGCGTGATGGTGCACACCAGATCCACCGTGTCGCCCGGGCGTACCGGACGCTTAAAGCGCACCTTGTCCAGACTCGTGTAGAACGGCGTCGCGCCGCGCGCCTCCTCATCGCCCATCAGCAGCACGCAGCAGTTTTGGGCGAGCATCTCGCACTGGATCACGCCGGGGACCACCGGGTTTCCCGGAAAATGCCCCTGCAAAAAGTATTCGTCGCCCGTAATCGTGATCTTGCCGTGGGCCTCGTCGCCCACCAGCTCGGCTTCGTCGAGCAAAAGCATCGGCTCGCGATGCGGTAACAGCTTCTTGAGCTCTTCTTTGTTCATGGATATCACCTATCCGATCCTCATGAGGCAGCTGCCAAACTCCACGAGGTCGCCGTCGGCCACGCAGATCTCGAGCACCTCGCCATCTGCCTCTGCCGTCACCTCGTTGAGAACCTTCATGGCCTCGATGATGCAGAGGGTCTCGCCGGCCTTGACCATGGAACCCACGTGCACAAACGGCTCGTCGCCCGGCGCCGGGGCGGCATAGAAAACGCCGACCATGGGAGCGGTCACCTCGGTGCCCTTGGGCTCCGGTGCGGCGGCAGGCGCCTGCGCGGCGGGCTCCGGTGCGGCAGGCGCGACTGTGGGAGCTGCAACTGGAGCGGCCATAGCGCTCGGCATGGGCATGGGCACGGCAACCGGCTGTGCGGCGCTCGCGCGCTCGAGTTCGACCGCGGTGCCATCGGGCTCCTCAACGCGTACGCGCGTGAGGCCGCGGTCCTCCATAACATCGGCTATCTCGGCAAGTCTTTTGGAATCCATGCTCTAGCTCCTCGTATATCTACGCAGGGCGATGGCGGCGTTGTGTCCGCCAAAGCCTAGGTTGGTCGAAAGCGCCCAGGTAAGGTCGGCGCGAACCGCGCGATTGGGCGTGTAGTCAAGATCGCAGGCGGGATCGGGCGTGTGGTAGTTAATGGTCGGCGGCACCACGCCCTGCTCGAGCGCCATGGCGCAGGCCATGACCTCGATGGCGCCCGTGGCACCGATCATGTGGCCGGTCATCGACTT
>USMH01000082.1 GCA_900555745.1 uncultured Collinsella sp. | reverse complement strand
ATGTCTCAAAGGCGGCGTCCGTTATGGGTGCCGCCTTTTTTGTGGGTACATACATCCATGAGGTTCCAACCCGAGCTAGGGGAGTGATCGTTATGGACAAAACTGCGTTCTTTACCATGCCGAGTGGCCTGTACGTGGTGAGCGCCGCGGCGGACGGGCTGCGTGCCGGCTGCGTTATCAACACAGCGGTGCAGGTGACATCCGCCCCGCCGCGCATCTCGATTGCCGTGAACAAGGAAAATGTCACGTCCGGCGTAATCGCATCGGCTAAGGCTTTTGCGCTGACCGTGATTGACCAGACCGCCGACATGCTCTATATCGGCAATTTTGGCTTCCGCACCAGCAGTGGCTACGACAAGTTTGCCAAGTACGAGACCCACGAGACCGCGCTGGGCATGCCCTATGTGCCCGAGCACGCGGCGGCGCTGTTTAGCTGCCGTCTGATTGATACCGTGGATGTGGGCACGCACCTGCTCTTTATCGGCGAGGTGGAGGACGCCGAGCGCTTGAGTGACGAGACGCCGCTGACCTATGACTACTATCACAAGGTCTTGAAGGGTAAGACGCCGCCCAAAGCTTCGTCGTATCAAGGCTAGAAATGTTCTAAAAATACTTGCATTATATTATTGAGAATCTATACTAATAATTGAAGTACATCACCAGTCACGTTCGAGAGGAGAACATCATGGCTGAGGAGAAGAAGACGTATAAGTTTGTGTGCACCGTTTGCGGCTACGAGGTTGAGGTCGACACGCCCGAGCTGCCCGAGGATTACGTGTGCCCGGTGTGCGGCGTCGGCCCCGATGAGTTTGAGCTCGTCGAGGAGTAACTCGTAGACACACGGCGATTAGCCATACAGAGCTCTGTCCAAGGGTCCCGGCTGGATATTCCGGCTGGGACCCTTTTGATTTATCTGACGGTTTAAAACGGCCTTACGTGTTACAGATTGAGACGTTATATCTGGACAGCCACGTCATCCCAATTACATCCCCGTTAGCAGCACGATGTCGAGAATCGTCACGATGACGCCGATCCCTACGAGCAGCGCGTTGAGCGGGCGCGAGTTGGCGTATTTGCCCATAACGCGGGGCGAACTGGTGAGCCGTATGAGCACAAAGACCGTAATCGGCAACTGAAGCGACAACAGCGCCTGACTCCAGATGAGACCCTCAAAAGGATTCGGGACGATCAGGCACGCCGCCACTGCGCTGACGAAACAGACCGCCACTCCAATCGATGAGTGCCGGTCGTGGATGTCGTATTCCTCGTCGAACATGCCCGCGGTGATGGTGCCTGCCGCCATGCCTGCCGTCACACTACTCGAGAGGCCCGCAAACAGCAGCGCCACCGCAAAGATTGTCGAGCTTGCTGGGCCCAGAATGGGGGAGAGCGTGTCCGCTGCGACGGCGAGGTCGTCTACGACAATGCCGTGCGCAAAGAAGGTCGTTGCGGCCAGGATGACCATGGCCGAGTTGATTGCCCAGCCCACGCCCATCGAAAAGAGCGTGTCGAAGAGCTCATAGCGCAGACGCTCTTCGATAACCTGCTCGCCTTGGCCTTCGAAGTGCATGGATTGGATGACCTCGGAGTGTAGAAAGAGGTTGTGGGGCATAACGACCGCACCCAGGACACTCACGATAATCGCGGCAGAGCCAGTGGGCATACTGGGCGTGATCCAGCTTGCGGCGGCTTGCGGCCAGTCGACCTTGACTAGTGCAAGCTCGGCCAAAAACGAGAGTCCTACCACGCCTACGAAGGCGATAATCCAGCGCTCGGCACGCTTGTAGGAGCTCGTCATGAGCATCGCCATCGATACTGCTGCCACGATGACGCAGCCGGCACGCACGGGCAGTCCAAAGAGCATCTGGAGCGCAATCGCGCCGCCCAGGATCTCGGCCATGGCGGTGGCGATGGTCGCGAGGTAGGCACTGGCGAGCACCGTGCGCCCAACGAAGCGGGGGAGAAAGCGGGTCGTGGCCTCGGCAAGGCAGGCGCCCGTGGCGATGCCCAAGTGCGCCGCGTTGTGCTGCAGCACGATGAGCATGATCGTGGACAGCGTGACGATCCACAGCAGCGCGTAGCCAAACTGCGAGCCGGCGGCCATGTTGGAGGCCCAGTTGCCCGGATCGATAAAGCCGACGGTCACGAGAAGCCCGGGGCCGATATGCCGGGCGATATCCAGACCTCCGTGGCCTCCGGTGCGGTGCGAGCCAAAGTGTTGTTTGAGATGGTTGAGCATGGTGCGCTCCTGCGTATGGGCGGCGTGACGTCGCATCTGGGTCGTGCGGCGCCACGCGTCGGATTTAGGTTGGGGCTACTTGTGCGCTTTGCCCTGATTGGCAACGGCATCGATCTTGGCGGCGATGGTTGCCGGGTCGCCGATGTAGCGCTTGTCGAGGACGTTGAAATCGGTGTCGAAGGTGTAAACGAGCGGCACGCCGGTGGGGATGTTGACCTTGAGGATTTCCTCGGGCGTGAGGTGCTCGAACTTCATGACGAGAGAGCGCAGTGAGTTGCCGTGTGCGGCGATGAGTACGCGCTTGCCGGTGAGCATTTGGGGGCGAATCTCGTCTTCGAAATAAGGCCAGGCGCGGGCGATCGTATCCTTGAGGCACTCGGTATAGGGCAGTTGATCGGGCGCGACGTCGCGGTATTGCTCCTGGGTGTGGGGGTCGCGCTCGTCGCCCGGCTCGAGCGCCGGCGGGCAGACGTCGAAGGAGCGGCGCCAGATGAGCACCTGCTCGTCGCCGTGCTCCGCCGCGGCATCGGCCTTGTTGAGACCCTGCAGCGCGCCGTAGTGGCGCTCGTTGAGCTTCCAGGATTTGATGACGGGCAGCCACTCGCGATCCATCTGGCCGAGCACGATGTTGAGGGTGTGGATCGCGCGCTTGAGGCGCGAAGTGTAGCAGACGTCAAAGTCGAAACCGGCTTCTTTGAGGGCTCGACCGCCTGCGGCGGCTTCTTCGCGGCCCGTGTCGGTGAGCTCAACATCGGTCCAGCCGGTGAACAGGTTGAGTTTGTTCCACTCGGATTCTCCGTGACGGATAAGGACAAGTTGCATCGTCTGTTGGTCTGTCTGGCATGCCATGGGGGCCTCCTTGATCTGGCACGGCGCGCGTGCCGTTTGCTTGACGCCGCAAAGGATACCCGTTTTAGGCCAGAAAGTTAACCGTGACTAACAAAATTGTTGTATTTGAATGGGACGGTGAAAGGGGATTGCCGAAATGTCTTGATCTGTAACAACTAGGGATGGAAATTGGACCTAGGTGTTACAGATCGAGACAGGAAGAAATGGTCCTATGGAAAATCTCGATCTGTAACAGTTAGCTGCAAAAACCGGCCCTTCGTGTTACAGATTGAGACATTCGGATCCGTCTCTCAAAAACATCTCAATCTGTAACAGTTAGTCGTCGTAATTGGGTCTTCCTGTTACAGATTGAGATGTTTGAAGCGGTGAGCTTGAAGACCGAACTTGGGGCCCTTGTTGTCGTCCTTGAGCTCGGCGGCACCCACTCGCAGGGCGCGCGTTACGCGATTGTTTCGAAACGGGCGGGAAACACAACGGGCCGGCGATGCTCCTAGTATGCCTATTCAACTGACTGTCTAAATATCTAGGGGAGGATCGCGATGCAGGCAGATTCCGCTCAGCAGCAGGGCCTTTATCGCCCCGAATTCGATCACGATGCATGTGGCATCGGCGCGCTTGCCGATATCAACGGTGAGCGCCATCACCAGATTCTGGACGATGCGCTGTCCATTCTGGTCAACTTGGAGCACCGCGGCGGCACGGGACTCGAGAAGAATACCGGCGACGGTGCTGGCATCCTGTTCCAGGTTCCGCACCACTTTTTCCGTAAAGAGGCTCAAAAGTGCGGCCAGATCCTGCCGGCAGAGGGCGACTATGGCGTGGCCATGCTGTTCTTCCCGCAGGACGACAAGGGCGTAGAGGATGCCCGCCGCGTGTTTGAGGAGGGCTGCGCCGAGGCCGGCGTGCCGCTGCTCTTTTGGCGCGAGGTGCCGGTCGACCCGCACGACCTGGGCGAGACGGCCCGCGCCTGTATGCCCACTATCCTGCAGGCCTTCCTGGGTCGTCCGGACGACACGCCGGCGGGCGACGCCTTTGAGCGCCGTCTGTACGTGTGCCGCCGCACCATCGAAAAGAAGGCCGACGCCGAGTTTGCCCTGCGCGATAAGATCTTCTACGTGTGCTCCATGAGCTCGCGTACTATCGTGTACAAGGGCATGCTCGTCGCCACGCAGATGCGTCGCTTCTTCATCGATCTCAACGATGCCGCCGTCAAGACGGCCGTGGCGCTCGTCCACTCGCGCTACTCCACCAACACCACGCCCAGCTGGGAGCGCGCGCACCCCAACCGCTTTATCATCCACAACGGCGAGATCAACACCCTCAAGGGCAACGTCAACTGGATTCGCGCCCGCGAGCCCAATCTGTATAGCCCCGTGCTGCAGCACGATCTTGAGCGCGTGATGCCCATCATCAACCGCGAGGGCTCCGATTCCGCGATTCTGGACAATGTGCTCGAGTTCTTGGTCATGAACGGCCGTCCGCTCACGCGTGCCGCATCCATGCTGCTGCCCGAGCCGTGGGACCACAACGACAGTCTGAGCGAGGAGCGCCGCGCCTACGACGCCTACCAGTCAATGCTCATGGAGCCCTGGGACGGCCCGGCCGCCATCGCCTTTACCGACGGTCGCACGCTGGGTGCCGCCCTCGACCGCAACGGCCTGCGCCCCGCCCGCTACTACGTGACGCGCGACGGCCGCTTTATGCTGGCGAGTGAGGTGGGCACCATCGAGGTGAGCCCCGAGAACATCCTGACGAGCGGCTGTCTGGGACCGGGCCAGATGCTCGAGGTCGATTTTGCCCGCGGCCGCGTCATCTACAACGACGAGCTGCGCGCCCGTTACGCCAAGGAAAAGCCCTATCGCGACTGGATCGCCGAGGAGACGCTGACCGTCGACGCGCTCGACAAGCCCGTCGCGCCCACGCCCGCCGAGGATACCGAGGTGCCCGCCGCCGTGCGCATGGCCAAGCTCGGGTATCACTGGGATGATGTTGACGAGGTCGTGCGCCCCATGGCCCAGCAAGGCAAGGCGCCGCTCGCCTCGATGGGTATCGATGCGCCGCTGGCCTGCCTGTCCAAGAAGACGCGCTCGTTCTTCGACTACTTCTATCAGCTGTTCGCTCAGGTCACGAATCCGCCCATCGACGCTCTTCGCGAGCATATGGTTACCTCGACCACGCTCTACCTGGGCAACCACGGCAACCTGCTCGAGGACTCCCGTACGGCCTGTCAGCTGGTGCGCCTGGAGCGTCCGCTGCTGAGCGAGGAGGAGTTCGACCGCATTTGCGCCATCGACCGCGTGGGCTTTAAAACCCGCCGTTTCCGTGCCGTCTACCGCCGCGATGCCGGCGAGGGTGCGCTGCAGGCTGCGCTCAAGCAGCTTGCAGAGGACGTTGAGGCCGCGGTCCGCG
>USMH01000081.1 GCA_900555745.1 uncultured Collinsella sp. | reverse complement strand
GGCGCTTGCCCGCGCCGCCAAGGAGGACTCGAGCCTCGTCGCCACGCGCGAGGAACTGTCGCGCCAGCTTGCCGGCAACCTCTGCCGCTGCAGCGGCTACGAGAGCCAGCTGCGCGCCATCGTCCGCTTCCTCAACGAATCCGGCGTTCAGGTGGGCTTCGAGATGCCCGAGCTGCCGGTCAACGACACCAGTTGCGACGGCATCACCTACAAGCAGATCACACACAAGCAGCCCAAGAAGGACTCGAAGGCACTGCTCGAGGGTCGTCCCGTCTACACGGGCGACCTGGTGCCCGCCGGTGCTCTGATCGTCAAACTCAAGCGCAGCCCCTATGCCCGCGCCAAGATCCGCTCCATCGACACGTCGCGCGCCCTGAAGGTGCCCGGCGTCGTGGGTGTCTACACCTACGAGGACGTGCCCAAGCGCCGCTTTACCATCGCCGGCCAGAGCTATCCGCAGCCGAGTCCCTACGACCGCCTGATTCTCGAGAACCTCGTGCGCTACCAAAACGAGGAGGTGGCGATCGTCGCCGCCGAGACCGAGGAGGCCGCCGACAAGGCGCTCAAGCTCATCAAGGTCGACTACGAGGTGCTTGAGCCCCTGCTCGACTTTACCCAGGCGCTCGATAACGACATCGTGGTCCACCCCGAGGGCGACGTGACCTTTATGTTCCCGCAGGGCGGCGACGTGTCCCGCAACCTGGTGTGCAGCGGTACCAGCGATTTTGGCAACCTTGACGAGGCGTTCGCCCAGAGCGACATCGTGTTCACCCGCACCTACACCAGCCAGGCCACGCAGACCGCGCCCATGGAAACCTTCCGCGCCTTCGCGACGACCGACGCGTTTGGGCGTATCTCGGTGACCACCTCCACGCAGGTGCCCTTCCACGTGCGCCGCATGGTCGCGCAGTCGCTCGATATCCCGCAGTCGCAGGTGCAGGTCATTAAGCCGCGCATCGGCGGCGGCTTTGGCTCCAAGCAGACGGGCTGCTGCGAGATCTTCGTGGCGTTCGTGACCCAGCAGACCGGCCGTCCGAGTTACTGCTGCTACACCCGTGAGGAGACCATCACCGCGGGCAACTCGCGCCATCAGATGCAGATGACCGTTAAGCTGGGCGCCATGAACGACGGCACCATCACGGCCATCGACCTGCATACGCTGTCCAACGCCGGGGCCTATGGCGAGCATGCCACCACGACGATCGGCCTTTCGGGCCACAAGAGCCTGCCCATCTACAACCACGTGAAGGCGAGCCGCTTTAGCTGGGACGCCGTCTACACCAATACCAACCGCGGCGGCGCGTATCGTGGCTACGGTGCCACCCAGGGCCAGTTTGCCGTGGAGAGCGCCGTCAACGAGCTCGCCGACATGCTGCACATGGACCCCGCCGACCTGCGCCTTAAGAACATCGTGCGCGAGGGCGAGATCATGCCGCAGTGCTACAACGAGAAGCTCAACGCCTGCGCGCTCGACCGCTGCCTGCTGCGCGCGATGGACATGATCGGCTGGCGCGACAAGCCGTTGGCCGTGGACCTGGGCGACCGCGTGCGCGCCCTGGGCTGCGCGCTCACCATGCAGGGCTCGGGCATCTCCAACGTGGATATCGCCGGCATCGACATGCGCCTGGAAGAGGACGGCTTCATTACCATCGGCACCGGTGCCACCGATAACGGCATGGGCGTCGACACGATCCTGGCGCAGATTGCCGCCGAGGAGCTGGGCGTGGAGAGTTCGATGATCGTGGTGCGCGGCGTTGACACCGATGTGTCGCCGTTTGACGCCGGCTCGTACGCGAGCTCGGGTACGTACGTGACGGGCCTTGCCGCCAAGAACGCCGCGACCGAGCTGCGTGAGAAGATCTGCGCCAAGGCCGCCCAGATGTGGGACGTGGACGCTGCCGACGTGGTCTTCGATGGACAGTACGTGCGCCTGTCCGACGAGCGTGCCGCACGCGAGCAGAACCGCTACCTCACGCTGCGCGACTTTGCCAACCTGTGCGTCAAGAACATCGCGGGCGGCGACGCGCTCACCTCGCATGCCTCTGCCTGCCTGCCCGTTTCGCCTCCGCCGTTTATGGCCGGCATTGCCGAGGTGGAGGTCGACAAGGCCACCGGCAAGGTGACTGTTGTGGATTACGCGGCGGCTGTGGACTGCGGCACCGTGATCAACGAGGCGCTCGCGCGCGTCCAGGCCGAGGGCGGCATTGCCCAGGGCATCGGTCACGCGCTCTACGAGATCGTCGAGCACGATGACCGCGGCCGCCTGCGTACCGGCAACTTTATGAGCTACAAGCTGCCCACGCGCCTGGATATCGGCAGCATTCGCGTGGCCTTTGAGCCGAGCTACGAGCCGACGGGCCCGTTTGGCGCCAAGTCGATCGGCGAGGTCGTCATCAACACGCCGCTCGCCGCCGTGGCCTCGGCCGTGGCGCACGCCACCGGCCACCAGGTTCGCTCGCTGCCCATCACGCCCGAGAAGGCCCTGCTGGGGGAGTAGCGGGTGAGCGAATAAGTCGTAATTGGCGGGGTGGGGTAACTCGCCCCGCCTTTTGCACTCGTGGTGAGGTCGTGAGCGTGTAAAAGGTGTGCGTGCGCTTGCCGTTCGTATCTGCTATCATTCCTAGTCTGTGCGCTCATGCGGGCGTGGCGGAATTGGTAGACGCGCCAGATTTAGGTTCTGGTGGGATTCCCGTGAAGGTTCGAGTCCTTTCGCCCGCACCAACGCATCTGCGTCGGCTTCGGCCGTCGCGACTCTTTGTTGCATAAAGGTACCAGCACCTCAGATAAGCTGGGCAGTATGAGGAGGAACGTGTTGAACATCACCGCTTCTGACGTCAAGGACGCCAAGCTCACCGCTACGGTCACCATCCCGGCCGCCGACGTCGACGCCGCGATCAAGAAGGCCTACAAGGACACCGCCAAGAAGTACCGCTTCCCGGGCTTCCGCGCCGGTAAGGCCCCCCGTCCGGTCATCGACTCTGCTCTTGGCGCCGAGGCTACCCTCGCCCAGGCTACCAACGACCTGATCGCCGCCAACGAGCCCGCCGTCCTCAACGAGCTGGACATCGTCCCCACCAAGAACGGTGACTACAAGGAGCTCGACCTCGCCAAGGATCACGAGGACTACACCTACACCGTCGAGTTCTCCCTGCGTCCCGCTGCTGAGCTCTCCTCCTTCGACGCCGTCGAGATTGAGATGCCTCCCGCGGAGGTCACCGAGTCCGAGATCAACAACCAGGTCGAGATGCTCCTCAACTACCGTGCCACCTTCGAGGACGTCGAGGGTCGCGCCGTCGAGGCTGACGACTATGTGACCGTCGACCTCAAGGCCGTCGAGAACGCCGACAACTTCGCCGCCGAGGGCCGCATGCTCATCGCCGGTAGCGACAGCAACCCCAAGGAGTTCAACGAGGCCCTGATCGGCGCTAACGTCGACGACGTCAAGACCGTTACCTGGACCGACGAGGTCGAGGAGGGCGAGGAGGCCGAGACCCACACCGTCGAGGTCACCGTCAAGGGCATCAAGGTCCGCAACACCCCCGAGCTCACCGACGAGCTCGTCAAGTCCGACTTCGGCTTCGACAGCATCGATGCCATGCGCGACGCCATCAAGATCGAGATCGAGCAGGACAAGGCTTCTCGCCTCCCGGCCGAGAAGGAGAACCGTTGCGTCTCCGCTCTCGCCGAGCGCCTGCAGCTCGACGAGATGGATGCCGACTACGAGCAGTCCGTCTTTGAGGAGCTTGGCCAGAACTTCCTGTCCAACCTTGCTGCCCGCGGCATGACCCTGGACACCTGGCTGCCCGCTTCCGGTCTGACCATGGAGCAGTTCATCGGCGACCTGCACAAGCAGGCCAACGACGTTGCCCGTGAGTCCCTGGCTCTGGACGCCCTCGCCCGTGAGCTCAAGATCGAGGTCACCGAGGACGACATCAACGCCGAGTTCGAGAAGGCTGGCGTCAAGGACGTCGAGGCTTCCAAGGCCGAGTTTATCGCCGATGGCCGCATGCCTGCCGTCCGCGAGTCCATCCGTCGCTCCAAGGCCGTCGACCACCTGGTCGAGAACGCCAAGGTGACCGAGGTCGACGAGACCGCCAAGGACGCCGAGTAATTCTCGCCACCTTGCCCGCGAGCGCATGCGTGCGCCCGTGATGGGGTAAAGTTATACACCGGTTATCCGGTTGCTTCGTACGGTGCCAGCCAATGCATAGCATGCGGGCACCGTACGTTTATCTAGAACCACTATTGGTCCGTAAGAGAAATGGAGATGCGTATGATCGCTAAGTTCGATTCCGCCCTCGTGCCATACGTTATCGAGCAGACGCCGCGCGGTGAGCGCAGCTACGATATCTATTCGCGCCTGCTCAACGACCGCATCATCTTCTTGGGCGAGGAGATCAACTCCGTCAGCGCCAACCTGGTCGTTGCCCAGCTGCTGCATCTTGAGAGCCAGGATGCCGAGAAGGATATCTCGCTCTACATCAATTCGCCCGGCGGCGAGGTCTACTCCGGCCTGGCGATTCTGGACACCATGAACTTCATTAAGCCGCAGGTCTCTACCATCTGCGTCGGTATGGCCGCGTCTATGGCTGCCGTGCTGCTTTCGGCCGGCGCCAAGGGCAAGCGCTTTTGCCTGCCGCACTCCAAGGTCATGATTCACCAGCCCAGCGGCGGTGCCCAGGGCCAGCAGACCGAGATCGAGATCGTGGCCGAGGAGATCAAGAAGACCCGTCGCGAGCTCAACCAGATCCTGTCCGACGCCTCGGGCCAGCCCATCGAGAAGGTCCAGGCCGATACCGAGCGCGACAACTACCTGACCGCTGCCGAGGCCCTCGACTACGGTCTGATCGACCGTATCGTCACCTCGCGCGATCTGGCCGCGAAGGACGCCTAGGATGGCAGGTAACATGCAGGACAACTTTGACGAGAACGGCAACCCCATCCGCTGCTCCTTCTGCGGAAAAGAGCAGGGCCAGGTCCGTCGTCTCGTAAAGGGCCCGACCAACATCTTTATCTGTGACGAGTGCGTCGCCGCCTGCTCCGAGATCCTTGAGGAGTCGCTGGCTTCGGACTTTATGGACGCCGCCCGCAACGGCAAGCTGCCGGGCTTCCTCAACGACCACGGCCAGGCTGCATCCCAGCCCGCCGTGGACCCCGAGACCGAGGGTTTTGAGCTCGAGGACGACCGTCAGGTCATCACGCACGTGCCGACGCCGCACGAGATTTATGACGAGCTTTCTGCCTATGTCATGGGCCAGGAGGACGCCAAGCGCGCCATGTCGGTGGCCGTGTACAACCACTATCGCCGCGTGATTGAGGGCGGCGCCGCGGTGTCTGCCTTTGACGACGACATGGGCTCGCAGTTCGACGACGATATGGACGAGGTAGAGCTCGCCAAGTCCAACATCCTGCTGCTCGGTCCCACCGGTACCGGCAAGACCTTGTTGGCCCAGACGCTCGCGCGCATCCTCGAGGTGCCGTTTGCCATCGCCGATGCCACCG
>USMH01000080.1 GCA_900555745.1 uncultured Collinsella sp. | reverse complement strand
GGGCTAAGGCCTCGCCTTTGCAGGACGTATATTATCAATACAGTTATTGTACACCCCGCGACAACCCGATCTAAGAGCGGTGAACGTCTCCCGCGGCGGCCAGTGGGGTAGAATCACAGCGGCGGATTCCCGCGCGCGGGCGATGCTTTCCCTTGGAGGTGTCGCTTATGTCGAAGGTCTTTGAAGCCCTCGCCGCCCTGGCGGCGGTGGGCACGTTTATCGTCACGTTTCTCGACTCGTACGAGATCAAGTTCAGGATTCGGAGGCGCGCGCGGACTGTGCGCGATGAAGGGCGGCGGGGACGTCGCAGCAAAAAATAAGGCCGGGGTTGCAGCCCCGGCCTTTGAACCTGAAATCCGCATCGCCCGCGTAACCGGTTAGCCACCTGCGCGGGGTCCGCTTCTTTCATTTCTGATTTTACCCGATGGGGCGGCTCTTTTGCAGCCGCTCCACCGTTTTTTTACGCCTGCCACCAAGGGTGCCCGAAGGCACCGTGCGGCGGCGCTAGTGCTTGGGCCCGCGGCGCTTCTGCTCGGGCGTCGGCGGCTCGCGCCGACGCCGGGTTTCACCCTCGCCTGCAAGACGCGCCCGCTCGTCGGCGAGTTTCTTGCGCTCTGCGGCGAGCTCGGTCGCCTTGATCAGGTTGCTCGACATCATGATCGCCGTGCCGCCGCGCTGCAGGCGGTGCATCTCTTGATCGAGATCGGCGATTTGCTCGTCAAGCTGGGCGATCATCTCGACGCGGGTATCGACCTGATTCGCGGCGGCCATGGCCATGCGACGCTGGGTCTCGGCGGCTGCCGCCGCGGTGGCCATGGCCACGCGGCGGCGCTTTGCCAGGGCGCCCTTGTGCCTGCCCTGGACGCGGCCGCGCTTGGCCTTTTCGATACGACCGCGCTGGCGCTCGAGCTCCGCGACCTCCCGCTGCAGCTGCTCGAGGGCGGCACCCTCCTGCTGAAGCTCCGCGCGAAGGACCCGAAGGCGCTCGTTCCTTGCTTTGATTTCCTCGTTGAGCTTGACGCGATCGGCATGGCCGATCAGGCCAGCGCCGCCCTCATGGACGGTCGGCTGCTCATCCATATACCTATCTTTATTGGAACGGTGGTCGATTGACTGCGGAGCGCTGCCCGTCATTGCCGCCGCCTGGGCGAGATGCCTGTTTGCGATTCCCGCCCAGGCGGCGCGGATGGACGTCAGCTCGGCCTTCTCGGCATCAAACGCCTTGGTGCCGTCCATCTTGGCGGTGACGGCCACTGGCGTCTTGGTCTTGCGGTCGTCCTTGGTGAGGCCCTGGGCCTCTGCCTGGGACATGGTCCGACGCTCACCGTCCTTGAAGTTGTATACCTTCTCGATGCCCTCGGCCTTGGCGGCCTTCCAGTCCCTCGCCTCGACCATGACGTTGCTGCCGTCGGGGTAGCGGCACAGGTAGACCTTGGTGGACTTCTGGGCTTTCGGGCGCTCGAAACCGCCGGGGCCGATCGCGAGGGCGCTCACGAGGACGTGGGCATGCGGGTTGCCGTCACCTGAATCGTGGATTGCCCAGTCGCAGGCCCTGTCATTGAACAGGCTGCAGAAATCGAGGACACAGGCCCGCTGGCCGTCCAGGTCGAGCTCGTGCGGCAGGGCGAACTCGTAGCGCTTCGCGACGAGTTCATTGCCCCCGGCGTATATGCGCTGGGCCTCGTTCCAGATGGTCTGGCGGTCGAGGGCGGGCATGCCACCGGGAAGGACGATGCCGGTATCGGCGATGCGCTCGGCGCGGGCATAGCGCTTGAGCTCGCCTGTGGCCTCGTCCCGTAGCGTCTCGCCGCTCTGGTAGGCGGCCGACGCGACGGCCGACGAGCCGCGCGCGGGCGCGATGCCGCGAGCGTTGAGGTGGTAGATGGCCATGGCGTCTGCCTCCTTCCAGGCAAGCGAGCGAAGTGAGCGCGCAGCGTCGCGGCGGTCCGTGAGCGTGGTCGCGAACGGGCGCGGCGGCGCGCAGGGCAAGGGAGCGCGAGCGAGCGCGCAGGCACTTCAGAAACCGTGAGCCGCGTCAGGCGAACGGTCGGTGATGTGCCGGAGAGGCCCGCCGCCCAGGCGCGCACGCAATGTCTCACTCTCGCAGCGGCGTAGCCGCGAGAAAGTGAGACTAAGTGCGCCCTACCTATGGTAGGGATATACCCGGCTCGCGATATTTTAACGCGCGAACGGGTATATTTGCTTGCAGAGAACAACACCGACGAGCAGGAAGGGCGGTCGATATGACAGCTTCGATTGACGAGCAAATCGCGCGCAAGAGGGCGGCGGCGGACAAGCAGGCCGCGCGCGCAGCGGCGCTGAAGAAGGAGCTGAAAGACCTCGAGAAGAAGAAAGCGGCCGCCGAGCGCAAGGCCCGCACGCATCGCCTTGTCGAGATCGGCGCGATCCTCGAGCAGGCAACTGGCCTGACCTTTGATACCGAGGACAGCCGCCGAGCTCTGTCCACGGCACTGAACGAGCAGCTGTACTACTCCAACGGCGTGGCGTTTACCCGCGGCGGGGACATCGCCAGCGCCTGCGGCGAGCCGGACGGGGATCAGCGATGAACGTCACCATCACTTTTAAGAACAGGGTCGAGAGCTTCTACACCCGCGCCGACGGGTCGGCGGCGTTGAGCAAGGACGTGCTAGAGCTCACCGCCGACGGGTCGGCGACGGTGCTCTGGAGCCGCCTCGAGTTCGACAGGGGCGGCGGCGATGACGGGACCAAACCCCGCGTCGAAAAAGGCTACAGCCGCGAGGTGTTGCGCCTGCCGCCCGCGGCGGCACTCGGCCCCGGCGGCAGCCTGGACGAGTTTTGGACTCGCGCTGCCCAGCACTGCGACGTGGTCGAGGTCGAGGTCGACGGCAAACTCGTGTACCCGTTCTGATCCCGGCGGCACAGCAAAACCGACGAGAACCCCGCGGACCATCTGAGGGTCCGCGGGGTTCTCGTCATTCTCCCCCTGGGCCGAGCAGCTTCATGGCCATGCGGCCGCGGCGCCACCACGGCGTGGCCGCGATCGCCTGCTGACGTTCGGCGAGCGATGCGAGCTTTCCGGCGAGCTCCGCGACCCTGGCGTTCGCCTCGGCGAGTTGCGCCTTGGCCTCGGCCTCGGCGCGGGCGGCGCGGTCGCGCTCGGCCGTAAGCGCCTCCATCAGCTCGGCGTTGCGGGACCGTTCGATTTCCAGTTGGGCGGCCAGGGAGTCGACCAGGGAGTCCGGGGCGGGTGCAGCGGGCGCGTCGACTGGCTGGCGGGACGGTTTGCCGGGGTTCTTCAGGGCGTCGGCGATGGCTGCGGCGGCGAAGTCATCAAGAAAATCGGTGTTCCCGTTTCGTGAAACATGGTTTCCCAGTCCCAGTTTCTCGATGTAGTTCGCGACTGTTCGCTTTGAAACACCCAGCTCAGATGCTATTTCACGCTTCGTTATGCCCATTGGTCAACCTATCGTCAATCGGGAATGTTTCCCGGGAAACATCGGGAAGTTTCACGGCTGTTCCCGATGATTTTACCGTTTCCCGTTCCCGTTTTTCCCGTTTCTCGTTCTCAGCGTCGGCACGCTTCAAGTACTCCTCGATCCCGGTATCCAAACCGATGGCCTTCTGCGCGAGCTCCAGCCTGGTCATAGCGGACTGCGGCGGGCTCAGGTGCCCGCGGTCGCTGGCGCTCGACCAGTACTCGTCGAGCGCTGCCCTGAGCTCGACCATCGCGGGGTTGTACAGCTCGTACAGATCATCCGGCTTCGGTTTTTCCGGCTCGGTGGCGTCCTTCGGCACATCCTTCAGCCACTTGATGACGGTCGTGCGCGAGATACCGAGCTCGCGGGCGATGGCGCTATGGCTGGCGTCGGGATGTGCCGCGGCGTACTCGCGGACGAGCTCGGCCTTCGGTTTTCGCCCGTTTCCTTCACGCCAATTGTCGTTGTTAATATCGCGAATAGCCCGTGCGCCCTCAAGGTGCTTTGCCTGAGATCGCCCGTTTCTCTTGTTTTTCGGCAACTCGATGGCCGTGCGGCGCTCAATTCGGTCGCGGGTGAGCTTGTGGATGATGGGGTCGTAGTACACCTCGATCGCGGAGAGTGCGTCATCCTCGGTGAAGTGGTTGTCCTCGCGCTCCGTCAGGCCCTCGAGTGTCGGCACGAGCGCGAGCGCGTCGGCCTCGAGCTCCTCGTACGAGATGCCGCATTTCTTGGCGTAGGCGGCCAGAACGTTGAGGCACCAGTAGCGGTGGTGGTCGGTGGCCTTCGTCTCGACCTCCCCACGCCACCAGTCGTAAAGGTCGCGCTTGCAGGTCCAGCGCCCGGGGGCCTTGCCCTCGACGATGCGCGCCTGGTACCACTCCGGCCAGAGCTTCTTGGCGCGCTCGATGGGGGTCCGCCCGGCGGTGCGCATGAGCTCTATAAATTCGGCGCGGTCCTTGCCGCCGCGGACGCCGGCGTATCCGAGCAGGTAATCCATGCTGCAGAGCCAAGGTTTCCCGTCCTCGCCGTTGTGCACGAACGCCACGGCCTCGTACTTGTCCTTGATTTTCGACCTCTCGGTCTTGCCATTCAGCTTCGTCGGCGTGCCGGGCATCCTGAAGGGCTGGTAGATGCCCTGGTGTTGGACTTCCTCGAGCGTCGAGACGGTGTCGCGCCAGATGTAGTCCGTGAGCATCGCCTTGAACTCCTGCAGAAATGGCACGACACGCGGCACCAGCGGGATCGGCTGGTCAAGCACGTAGTAGAGGTGGAAACCCGTACCCGAGTTCACGAGGAAGGTCGGCTGGGGGAGAGACACCCACTTATCTGCCGCAAACGCCGGGTCGCGGCCGTTGCGGAACTGCTTCAGCATATTCTTCAGTTCCTGCACGCCGACGCCGTCGAGGTCGATTGCGAACGCGTGCAGGAACCGCGCGTTCGCAGCAACGCGGCTCTTACCGAAATACGACACGGGAGCGCAGAAGACGGACTCGTTCTTCCTGTTCGAGTCGATGACGCGCTCCATCACGCCGTCGAGGTCATCGGTCAGCGTGAACCGCTCGACCACGGGGACGTCGTGTTTACGGCCCGTCTTGGTCTTGACCGTCTTGGTCACGTTGGTGATCTGGATGGCGATGCCGTTGGGATGGCCGCCGCCCCTCTCGTGCCACGGGACCTCCTCGCCGCGGGGCTGCAGGAAACCCTCGGGGAAGATGGTCCGCCAAAAGTCGTACGGGCTGACCCATTCCCAGGACGGATAGTCGGACAGAAGGATGTCGTTCTTCTCGATGTAGGCATGGCGCTGGGCTGCCCACCAGGCATCATCGTGCCCGGGTCTCTGCTTGCGATCTGCCACTGAACACCACCCTCCATACCAGCCGCCCCCGAGGGCTAAGACCTCGCCTTTACAGGACGTATATTATCAATATATTTATTGTACACCCCTGCGGCGAAAAAAAATCGGACCCGTAGAACCCGAAATCATGGGCCGCCCCCGAGGGCTAAGGCCTCGCCTTTGCAGGACGTATATTATCAATACAGTTATTGTACACC
>USMH01000079.1 GCA_900555745.1 uncultured Collinsella sp. | reverse complement strand
CTGCTGCAGGTTGTAGGCATCGTCCGAATCGGCATTATCGGGGTCGATAAAGACCGTCAGACGGTTCATCTGATACTGCTTGATGAGCACATCGTGGCCGAGCAACGAATCAAAGACCGAATCGAGCGCCAGGACGAGGGCCACCAGGCCCACGAGCAGGGCCAGGGTCGACAGCACCCATTCGCGGCGTGCACCGCTCATACAAATGACGATGGCGCCCGAAACCAGCACGATCAGGCCCGAGCCCAGGTCGCCCATGGCGACGACGGCCAAAAACGGAATGGACAGCATGCCGCAGAGCTTGACGTAGTCGCGAACGGTATCGATGCGGCCGTTATACTGCGATCCAAGCGTAGCAATAAAGAAGATGGTGATGAGCTTGGCAAGCTCAACCGGCTGGAATGTCAAGCCGATACCGGGAATCTTGATCCAGCCCGTCATGCCCAGACCGCCCGTATAGGACAGACCCGGAATCTTGGGCGAGAGGATCACGATCAGGTCGATGACGAGCAACGCCGTCGAGAAATTGGAAATACCGCGCAGATCGGTACGCCAGACTAGCACCGCCAGCACCGCTCCGATGCCAATTCCCAGCAAATGGCGCGAGAACGAAGCATCGGCCTTAAACTGCGAAGCCGACCAGATAATGATGGCACCGTAGGCGACGAGCGCCACAGTAGCCACGAGCACACCGATATGCACCTTTTGGCGAAACGTGCCGCGCGAGGCCGAAAGTTGCTTGTTGACGCGGTCCAGGCTGCTGCGAGAGCCGGTCTTGGTTGAACGGAACAGATCCGCCGGAGAAAAATCCATCGCAACCTCCTATCGAACCGAAGAATCGCCCGAGGCCGAAGAGGTATCGGGCTCGTCATAAATCACGCCGAGCACGTCGCGCACGACATGCATCGCGGTATCTGAGCCACCGCCGCCCTGCTCCAGGACGGTAGCGATGACATACTTGGGATCATCGGCCGGTGCATAGGCGCAGAACCACGCGTATTCGTCCTCGCCACTTTTCTCGCCCGTGCCCGACTTGCCGTATACCTGCGGCGTCAGGGTGCCAAAGTGCGCCGCCAGGGACGTCGATGCCGTGTAAATCACGTCGTGCATGCCGTTGCGAACAAGAGCCAAATCCGAATCGCTGTTGATCTTGGCCTCCAGGCGCTTCTTCTTGCCCTTGCCATTGTACTTATAGGCATCGCCGTCGCCATCGCGCGACACGGCAGACAAAAATACGTGAGGCACGTACTGTTTGCCGCCGTTGGCAAGACCCATATAGGCGCACGCCATCTGCAGGGGCGTCACCAGGATGTCGCCCTGGCCGATAGCAATGTTGGTCATATCGCCGGCATTCCACTTGCGGTCCTCGGCAGAGGCGTCGGTGAAGTATGACTCTTTCCACTCGGCATCGGGAATACGACCCGCGCCCTCACTCGGCAGATCGATACCGCAGGTCTTGCCTAGGCCCCAGCGACGAAAGACCTCCTGCAGGCCCTCGGGATGTTGCTCGTCATAAAAGAACGCCTTGCCCATGTCGTAGAAGACGGGGTCGCACGAGTTGGCGATACCCGACTGCAGCGTCATGGTGCCGTGGCCGGAATGCAGCCAGCAGTACTTGCCCCACGACTTGCCCAGACCCGTCCAATAACCCGTGCAGTTGGTCGTCTGCCCCGACGTGTAGGTTCCAAACTCAAGACCGGCCAGTGCCGAGAGCGGCTTGATGGTCGAGGCCGACATGTACTGTCCGCTAATGGCGCGGTTGAGCAGCGGGTGCGAACCCTTGTCATCATTGAGCTCGGTCCACACGTCATTTGAGACACCACCGATAAAGACAGACGGATCGAACTTGGGCTGGCTCGCCATGCCCAGGATCTCGCCATTGTTGGGATCGAGGCACACCACAGCACCGTTGCCGGCATTGCTGTAGCCAGTGGTCTTGGCAAGCTCGATAGCGCTCGCCAGTGCCGTCTCACAGGCCTGTTGGATTTTAAGGTCGAGCGTGAGCTTAATGTCGGAGCCGGCCTTCGCGGGCACGGCGCCGGCCTGACCGGTCACATTGCCCGAGGCATCGACCTTGACGGTCTGCTCGCCACGAATACCCTGCAGCAGGTTTTCGTAGTAGCTCTCAACGCCCGCCTGGCCCACGATATCGCCCGACTGGTACATAATCTTGCCAGCAGAAGCATCATCATCGCCAGAGGTTTTCTTATTCTGGGCCTCGAGCTGCTCGGAGGTAATGGTGCCGGTATAGCCCAAGATATGGCATGCCGTCTCGCCATATGGATACTGGCGCTCGGTACGCTCGGCAATCTTGACGCCCGGGAACTCGCCGGCATGCTCCTGAATATAGGCAACCGTGGAGCGACGGACGTCCGTCGCGATGGTATGCAGGCTCTGAGCGCCCTCTGTATTGTCCTGAATATTGCGAAGGACCGCCACGTAAGGCATTCCAAGCACGTTGGCAAGATGGCGAACCAGAACCTCATCCTCGGCAAGGTCGCGGTAGGCCACGACAGCAAGTGAGGGACGGTTCTGGACAAGCGCCACGCCATTGCGGTCGAGGATGCGGCCGCGCACAGCGGGAGTGGTAACGGTGCGAGTCTGATTGCTATTAGCCTGCTTCTCGTAATAGTCCGACGAGACCATCTGCATGCCCCACAGCTTGACGGCGAGCGCCGCAAACATCGCGCCCACACCCGTGGTGAGGATGGAAAAGCGGCCCTTAAAGGCGGTCGCCGCGGTATTGCCCTCGCCCTCGGTGGCGCGCGGGGCCGTTCCATGCTGCGTATCGTAGGTAAAACGGGAATCGCCGCGACGCATGATGACCAGCGCGACCACGATGGCCACAACCAGCACGATACCGGCGATAATAACCGTCAACTGGGAAGACATCTACGGGCCTCCCCTATTTGAGCTTGCGGGTCTTGGGCTTAAAGCGCATACCCGTCTGGCGTCCGCCACGTGCGGAGAATCCATAGCCGGACTGCGGCACGACGCCGGACATCAAAAACGGAATGGCAACCAGACCCGTCAGGATCGAAGACGGCAGCGCATGGCCGAAGATCGCCACAACAAAGCTCGTCTCCAAACCCATAAACAGCAAGATGATGCTGTAGATCACATTAATGACGAGCGCGAAGGCGCCCACAGTGACGCCGCGCGCACTCGGGGTACCGCCCGTCTGACCGACGGCGCTGTGCACCAGGGCAAAAGAACCCACGGTCAGCAGGAGCGACATAACGCCCACCGGCACGGCAGTGGACAGGTCATAGAACAAGCCGCTGCAAAAACCGCACACGATGGCACGGGTCGGGTCGCCCGAGAACACGCTTAGGCACACCAGGATAATCATGAAGTTGACGCGACCGCCCGCAATGGAGATCTGCGGTGCCAGGCCTGCCTGCAGCAGCACGCACACGATGGCGGCGATCACAAACGTGCGGGAGCTCATCCCCTGCTCGTGTAGATCCATGGACATGCCCCCTATTCGCTCGAGCCGGAATCGGTCGTCTCGGACGTGTCGGAACTGTCATCCGAGCTCTCGTCCTTCGTCTTGGTCGCAGCGTCGCGCGACGTTCCCTGCGGCGTGCTGTTGGCCGTGCTCACGTCCTCATCCGAAGCCGATTGTTCGTCGGTCAGCGAGGTGATGACCAGCACTTCCTCGTTGTTCTCGGCCGTCGTCTGGGCGCGCACCACAATGGTGTAGTACACATCGTTTGCCGATTTCTCAACCGACGAGACGGTGCCAAGCGGTAGACCCTTGGGGAACACGCCGCCGATACCCGAGGTCACGATGATGTCGCCAACCTTAACATCGGAGTCGACGCTCACGTACTCAAGACGCAGCGTGCCGTCAGCCTGACCCTGCAGCATGCCCTGAGCGCGCGTGTCCTGCACCATAGCGGACACGCCCGAGTTCTCGTCGCCAATCAGGCGCACGGTCGACGTTTTGGCCGATACCTCGATAATCTGGCCGATAACACCGGCCGAACTTGTCACGGGCATGTTGATGGTAAGGCCGTCGGCAGAGCCCTTGTCGATGGTTACGGTCGAGGTCCAGGCATCGCCCGAGGCACCAACGATACGAGCAGCGGTCGATTTGAGGTTGTAGGTCGACTGCAGCCCGACCAGCCCCTCCAGACGCTCGGCGGTCTTTTGAGCCTCGGAGAGCTCGGCAACCTTAGAGGTCAGCTCCTCGTTTTGCTTCTTGAGCTCGTCGAGCGTGTCCTGCGACGCCGTAAGGTTAGAGAACACGTTGCCGATGGCATTGAAAGGAGCCGCCACAGCCGAACCCACAAAGCGCACCGGCGAGGTAATCGTCGTTACGCCCGAACGCACGGCATGAATCGGTCCTGCCTCGCCCTCGCGGATGTAAAACGTGAGCAGCAACACCGAAATCAGGCTGAAAACAATCAACGGGCGCATACCCGTTGATTGTCGCTTGGTATTCAGATTTGTGGAGAAACCCGAAGATCGTGCCAAATGGAATCCACCTTTTGGAAATTAAGCATTGGTCTGGACGAAGCCGCCATCAAACGCATTGGCCTCGAGCACGCGGGCACAGCCGTTAACGACGTTATCGAGCGCCGTGGGGCTGACGTTGACCGAAACGCCGGTCTCATCGCGCAGGCGCACGTCGAGACCGCGCAGCAGCGCGCCGCCACCGGTCAGCAATATGCCATAGTACATAAGGTCCGAGGCAAGATCGGGCGGCGTGGCATCGAGTGCGTCCTTGACGGCCTTAGCCATCTCGTCGAGCGGCTTGTTGAGCGCGCGACGAATCTCCTCGCTCTCAATGCGCACGGTCTTGGGCAGGCCCGTGATAACGTCGCGGCCGTTGACCTCGACGTCGAGCTCATCCTTGAGCGGCACGGCAGAGCCGACCTTGATCTTGATGTCCTCGGCCGTGCGCTCGCCGATAGCCAGGTTGTAGGCATCGCGAACATGGGTGAGGATAGCCTGGTCGAACTCGTCGCCGGCAATGCGGATGGACTGCGACACGACAATACCGCCCATAGCGATAACGGCAACCTCGGTGGTGCCGCCGCCGATATCGATGACCATGGAGCCCGTGGGCTCCTCGACGGGTAGGTCGGCGCCGATGGCAGCCGCCATGGGCTCCTCGATCAGGTAGGCCTGGCGAGCGCCGGCCTGGATCGTAGCCTCAAAGACGGCGCGCTTCTCGACCGACGTGACGCCGGAGGGAACGCAGACGACGACGCGCGGACGCGGAGTCCACGGATAGCGCTTCTCGGAAGCCTTGTCGATAAAGTAGCGAAGCATGGCCTCGGTGACATCGAAGTCGGCGATGACGCCGTCCTTAAGGGGACGAACGGCCACGATGTTGCCGGGCGTGCGGCCGAGCATACGCTTGGCCTCGATGCCGACTGCCAGGATACGCTCATCGTTCTTGTCGATAGCGACAACGGAGGGCTCGCGGATGACGATGCCCTTGCCGCGCACGGAGACGAGCGTATTGGCGGTGCCGAGGTCGATGGCGAGATCGCCCGCATAGCTACCGAAGAACATAT
>USMH01000078.1 GCA_900555745.1 uncultured Collinsella sp. | reverse complement strand
CTGCTGCGACAGCACGCCAAAGCGCACTGTCTGGCCAATCTTCACGCGGCCGCGCGTGGGCGCAATTTTGCCCTGGATCACATCAAGCAGCGTCGACTTGCCAGCGCCATTCTCGCCCAAAAGACCATAGCGGTCGCCCGCACCAATGAACCAGGTCACGTCGGAGAGTACCTGCTTGGGCGCGCCATCGACATCCGCATAGCCGGCGTCCACGTCGACCACATCGATAACCTGCTTGCCCAAGCGGCTCACGGCCAGGCGCTTGAGCTCCAACTCGTCACGCACGGGCGGCACGTCGGCGATGAGCTCGCGGGCGGCATCCACGCGAAACTTGGGCTTGGTGGAGCGCGCCTGGGCGCCGCGGCTCAGCCACGCGAGCTCCTTGCGCGCCATGTTGCGACGGCGCTCCTCGGTGACGGCAGCCATACGGTCGCGCTCTACGCGCTGCAGGATGTATGCCGAATAGCCGCCCTCGAAGGGATCGACCTGGCCGTCGTGGACCTCCCACATGCTGGTGCAGACCTCGTCCAAGAACCAGCGGTCGTGCGTGACCACGAGCATGGCACCCTGGCCGCGCTGCCAGCGGGCCTTTAAGTGACGCGCGAGCCAGTTGATGGTGCGCATATCCAGGTGGTTGGTGGGCTCGTCGAGCATGAGCACGTCGTAATCGCCGATCAGCAAGCGCGCGAGGTCCACGCGACGGCGCTGACCGCCCGAAAGCTCGCCCACCGTGCCCTCCCAGGGCACATCGCTGATGAGGCCGGCGAGGATCTGGCGCGTGCGGGGGCTCGACGCCCACTCGTACTCGGGGGCGTCGTCCACAACGGCATGATGCACGGTATCAGTATCGACCAGGTTGTCCTTTTGGCCGAGCAGACCGATCGTCGTGCCGCGGCGGTACGTCACGCGTCCGTCATCGGGCTCCAGCGTGCCGGCGAGCACGCTCAGCAGCGTCGACTTGCCGTCGCCGTTTTTACCGACAATACCAATGCGGTCGCCCTCGCCCACGCCGAGCGTCACGCTATCGAAAATATGCTTGGTGGGAAACTCTAGGCTGACGGAATCGCATCCCAAAAGAATCGCCATATGCCCTGCTCCTTCGTAGAAATTCAACGTTGTCCATGATAGCAGCGAAAAGCCGGGCCGCACACGACACAAAAAGGCGGGCCATCTCCCGCAAGAGATGATCCGCCTCTCCAATCAGTCCCGCGGTAACCGTGGCCGCCGCGGGCCTCAAGCATGTCCCGGACTAGGAGAACATGCCGGTGAGGTAATCATTCAGCCGCTTATCCTTGGGCCGTTGGAAAATCTCGTCAGTCTCGTCGTACTCGACCATATCGCCCATGTAGAAGAACGCCGTGCGGTTGGACACGCGCGACGCCTGCTCCATGTTGTGCGTCACGATAACGATGGCGCGGTCGGCCACGATCGATGACATGAGGTCCTCGATCGCCAGCGTCGAGATGGGGTCGAGCGCCGAGCAAGGCTCGTCAAACAGGATTACGTCGGGGTTGAGCGCCAGCGTGCGCGCGATGCACAGGCGCTGCTGCTGTCCGCCCGAAAGCGCATAGGCGCTCTTGTCGAGCTTGTCCTTGACCTCATCCCACAGCGCCGCGCCGCGCAGACTCTCCTCGACCATGCGGTCGAGCTCGTCGCGGTCGGTGATGCCATGGCGCTTGGGCGCAAACGTGATGTTGTCGCGAATGGACTTGCGGAACGGGTTGGGCTGCTGAAACACCATGCCGATGGAGCGACGCAGCTCGTACGTGTTCTCGGTCTTGGTGTTCACGTTGCGCCCGCGGTAGTTGATCTCGCCCTCCACGCGGCAGCCGCGAATCTCGCGATTCATAAGGTTGAGGCTGCGCAAAAAGGTCGACTTGCCGCAGCCCGAAGGCCCGATGAGCGCCGTGATCTCGCCCTTATGAAAGTCGAGCGACGTGTCGTGTAGCGCATGGTGGTCGCCATAATACACGTTGACGTCCTTGGTGGAGAGCACGACCTCGTCGCTCACGGCCTTGCCGCTCACGCGCACGCGCTTCTCGCTCTCCCCCACGCTCGACAGGAAGTCCTGGGTCTCGGACGATGTCGCTTCGGTTGCAGGCGTTGCATTTATCTCGCTCATTCGGCCGTCATCCTCCTTGCCAGCTGCTTGCCCACGATACGGGCGACTACGTTAAACAGCAGCACGCAGATCATCAGCAGTGCGGCGGTGCCCCAAACAATCTGCTGTGCCTCGGGGCTGCCCTCGCCGTAAATCTTGTAGATGTGCACGGCGAGCGACTCACCGGGGCGGAACACGTTCCAGGCGCAAGTGGGGCTCGACAGGTTAAAGCTCAAGAAGTTCAGGCGAACCGGCGAGCTCATGCCCGAGGTAAAGAGCAGCGCCGCGGCCTCGCCAAACACGCGGCCGGCCGAAAGCACGATGCCGGTCACGATGGCAGGCATGGCCTCGGGGATCAGGATGTGCAGCGTGGCCTCCCAGCGGGTAAGGCCCATGGCCAGGCACGCATCGCGCTGGGCCTGCGGCACGTCCTCGAGCGCCTGCTGAATCACGCGCACCAGAATGGGGATGTTGAACATGGTGAGCGCGACGGCGCCGGAGATGATGGAATACTTCCAGCCCAGCTGCACCGAGAACACCAGAAAGCCGAACATGCCGACGACGATGGAAGGCAGCGAGGATAGCGTCTCGATGGCGGTGGAGGCGATGTCGCGGATAGGGCCGTTCGGTGCGTACTCGACCAGGAAGACCGCGCCGCCCAAGCTGATGGGCACCGAGATGGCCAGGGTGATCAGCAGCAGATAGAACGAGTCGAACAGCTGGTAGAGCACGCCGCCCTGGGTTCCGTTGGCGCGCGCGGGCTGCGTGAGAAATCCCGGCTGGATCAGCGTCGAAATGCCCTCGAACAGGATATAGGCCACCATGGAGATGACGATGAGCATGACGATGGCGACGATCGCCGTCAGCACGCCCGTAGCGATGCGGTCCTGCTTTTGGACGCGCCCGAGTCTCGCCTCGTCGGTATGGATGCGCGTGCTAGCCACGAGCCTTCGCCCCCTTGCGGCCAATGAGATGGATGATCAGGATGAAGATGAGGCTCATGCCCATCAACAGCAGACCAAGCGCCCACAGAACATCGTCCTGGGCCGAGCCCTCGGCATAGACTGCCATGGACGTGGTGAGCGTGGTGGTGATGGTCGAGGCCGGCGACAGCAGCGACGTCGGCATGGCCTCGATGCCGCCGATAACCATGCGCACGGCGAGCGTCTCGCCAAAGGCGCGGGTCATGCCCAGGATGACCGCAGTCATGAGCGACGGCATGGCAGACTTGAGCACCACGTGCCAGATGGTCTGCCAGCGGGTGTAGCCCAGCGCGAGCGAGCCCTGACGGTAGCTGTCGGGCACGGCACGCAGGCCGTCGACCGAAAGCGTAGTCATAGTCGGCAGGATCATGACGGCCAGCACGATGGCGCCGGGCAAGATGCCCAGGCCCGTGCTCACATGGAAAACGCTCTTCATGAGGCCGACGACCACGTGAAAGCCAATCAGGCCAAAAACGACCGAGGGAATGCCGGTCAAAAGCTCAATAAGCGGCTGAAAGACCTTGGAACCAAACTTAGGGCTAATCTCGACCGCAAAGATAGCAGAGCCGATGGCGATGGGCAGCGCGATGAGCGTGGAGAGCACCATGACCGCAAACGAGGTGACGATCAGGGGCAGAGCGCCGGTATAAGGCAGGCCGTTTTCGGCCGTGTTGGCCAGGCCCCACTTGGTGCCGGTGAAAAACTCGACGACCGAGACGCCGTCCTTGAGAAAAGCCGAGAGGCCCTTTTGGGCGACCATAACGATGAGCGCGGCAACGACAAGCGTCACGAGCGCTACGCACGCACCCGTGACGCCCAGACCCACGTTCTCAAGGTCGCGCTTTGGCAGCTGTTTTGCCATTGCAAACCTTTCCGGGGCGGTTACTTATTTAGCAGAGACCTTGCCGCTGGCGTCCTTGACGACCTTCATGGCAGAGACGGGGATAAAGCCTTGCTCCTCGACGAGCTTGCCCTGGACGTCGTCGGAAAGCATGAACTCCAGGAAGGCCTTGGTGGCCTCGTCGGCGTCCTTTGCGCAGTACATGTGCTCGGTAGCCCAGATCTTAAAGGAGTCGTCGGTGACGTTTGCGCTCTTGGGCTCCACGCCCTCGACCTTGATGGCGTTGAACTTGGAGTCATCGAAGTGCGAGAAGTCGAGGTAGGAGATGGCGTTGTCGGTGCTGCCCATCTGAGTCTGAACATCGCCGGACTTGTCGAGCTCGGCGTCGCCCTTAAAGTCGACGGCCTCATCGCCAAAGACGGCGGCCTCGAAGGTAGCGCGGGTGCCGGAACCGGCCTTGCGGTTGAGAACGACGATCTTGGCGTCGTCGCCGCCGACCTCCTTCCAGTTGGTGATCTGGCCGGAGAAGATGCCCTCGAGCTGCTCAAGGGACAGGTCGTCGACCGTCACGTTCTTGGAGACGACGGGACCCATGCCCACGACGGCGACCTCGTGGTCGACGAGGTTCTTGACCTGGTCGGCCTCGAGCTTGGTCTCGGCGAAGACGTCGGAGTTACCGATGGTGACGGTGCCGGCAGCGACAGCGGTCAGGCCCTTGCCCGAACCGTTGCCCGAGCCGGAGACGGAGACGTCGGGGTTGGCATCCATGAACTTCTCGGCAGCGGCCTCGACGAGAGCCTGGAACGAGGAGGCACCGTCGTAGGTCACCTCGCCGGAGACGGACTCGGCAGCAGTGGCGCTACCCTTGTCGGCGGCATCGGATGCGCCGGAGCCGCCGCAACCAACGAGACCGAGACCGACGATGCTGGCAAGACCACCAGCGAGGCCGAGGAACTGACGACGAGAATAAGCCTGATCGAGCATGATCTTCCTTTCGTACATGCGAATCGCGGGCACCCTGCCCGCTTTGCTGTTTGGAAAGATACGACCCCGACCGGGCAGCACCCGCGCCAACTGCGGTTTCTTACGGGCATTTGATAAACCCTTACCGCAAGCGCGGCCCAGCCTTTACAAACGAATAACAAACCCGCCGCCAAACATGGCCAGTCTTTTACACCAATAAAAACGAAGTTGCGGTGAAATAGTTCCTGCTTGGCCATCAAATGGCCCATTCTAGGAACTATTCCACCGCAACTTAGATTGGGAAACCGCGAAACCTTAAAGCTCTAATTCATTCAAACGGAGGATCGCAACGATATAGATCTTGAGCGCTTGCTTGAGCTGTTCCTCGTTGGCGCACTCGTTGGGGCCGTGCATCTGGCCGCCCCACGCGGGCAGCTCCAGGCCGGTCTCTTCGGGGCCAAACGAGACGGCGCGGGCAAAGTTGCGCGCGTACGTGCCGCCGCCCATGGCAAAGGGTTCGGCATGCTTGCCGGTGAACTCGTTATAGGTATCGATAAGCGCCTTCACGGCCGGATCGTCGGCAGACACCGAGAACGGCACCTTCTGTCTCTTATACACATCTCCGAGCCCACGAGACACTCGCTAA
>USMH01000077.1 GCA_900555745.1 uncultured Collinsella sp. | reverse complement strand
GCTTGGCGAGGAGCCCGGTCAAGGATTTAAGACTTTGGTCTGTGTGACACCGTCCAACGACTATGTCGTGTGCTGCATCCCTGTTGCCGACGAGCTCGATCTAAAGTCCGCCGCGCGTGCCGCGGGGGAGAAGTCCTTGGCCATGATGCATGTGAAGGATTTGCTTGCGGCGACTGGCTACGTTCGCGGCGGCTGCAGCCCGGTCGGTATGAAAAAACGCTACCGGACGCTCATTGATGAGACGTGTGTCCTTTGGGATACCATTTTTATTTCGGGAGGCAAGCGTGGTTATCAGCTCGAGCTTGCACCCGATGATTTAATTGCATTTTGCGGGGCGACGGTTGCCGCGATTACGAGAGAGGACTGAGCGATGCCGCAGGAAGAATTGAAGCGCGGAGCTCATTTTGCAAAAGAATCTGCGCCTCAGACACCCTCATCCGAAGTTTCTTCGTCGCGAGATGACACTGACGACATGGGCTCGTCGGACTACTCCACGGTTGGTCGTTCCGCCGGGCTTATGACCATCCTGACTATCGTGTCTCGCGTCACCGGTTTTATCCGCACGTGGGCAATGGCGGCAGCTATCGGCATGTCGCTGCTCTCGTCCTCCTATCAGGTCGCCAACAACCTGCCCAATATGCTCTACGAACTCGTGATGGGTGGCATGCTCGTGACGGCGTTTTTGCCCGTGTACATGGGTGTGAGGCGTGAGCAGGGTCGCGAGGCCTCGAACGAGTACGTGGGCAACCTGCTCGGCATTCTGCTTTTGGTGCTGGGTGGCATTTCGTTGCTGGGGACCGTGTTCGCCCCGGGCTTTATCTGGACGCAATCGTTCCTTTCGGGTGACGGCGGCAGCATGGATACCGCTGCGTTCATGTTCCGTTTCTTTGCCATCCAGATTCTGTTTTATGGTTTGGGCTCGGTGTTCTCGGGCGTTCTCAACGCACACCGCGACTACTTCTGGTCGACGTTTGCCCCGGTCCTCAACAATGTGATCGTCATTGCGAGCTTTATGGGTTTTGCGCCCGTGTCCGCACAGTTTGGCGAACGTGCCGGCATCATCTTGATTGCGACCGGTACGACCCTCGGTGTCTTTGTTCAGATGGCATGTCAGATTCCCGCGCTTGGCAAGCACGGCGTGCATCCCCATATCCATATCGACTTTAAGGACCCCGCACTGCGCCAGACGATTGCGCTTGGTATCCCGACGCTGCTCGCCACGGTGTGCATGTTTGTCTCGACTTCTATCACCAACGCTGCCGCGCTGGTGGTCCAGCCCGAGACTGGTCCCTCCGTCATCGCCTATGCGCGCCTGTGGTACACGCTGCCCTACGCGCTGATTGCCGCCTCGCTTTCGACGGCGCTCTATACCGAGCTCTCTCACGACGCGCAGGAGAAGGATTACGACAGCGTTCGCACGGGCATTTCGCGTGGCGTCGCCCAGATGCTGTTCTTCCTGATTCCGTTCGCGCTGTACCTGATTGTCTTCGCGCGTCCGCTCAACATGATTTACTGTGCCGGCAAGTTTGATGAGTCCGGCGTGGCGCTGGTGTCCGAGTTCCTTGTCTACCTGGCGTTCTCGCTGCCGCTCTACGGCGTGGTCGTGTTGATGCAGAAGAGCTTCTCTGCCTTGCTCGACATGAAGCCCTATAGCCGCTATTGCCTGTATTCCGCCATCGGCCAGGCCGGCTCGGTTCTGCTGTTTGGCGTTGTGCTGGGCTTCGGTATGCCGGCAATCGCGCTTTCGTATGTCGTCGACTACGTGATCTTGGTCGGTTGCTCGCTGTGGTGGCTGCGTCGTCGTCTGCGTGGCCTTCAGGTCAAATCTATCCTGCATGGCGGTTTCTTTGGCCTTTTGCTCGGTGGCCTGGGCGCTGCCGCAGGCGCCGGCGTCATGTGGGCGCTTGAGCACTTTGTCGGGGCACTTGGCGGCTCGATTCTGATTACTCTTGGTTACGTTTGCGTTGCGGGTGTCGTCTCGCTTGCTGTTACCTTTGGCCTTGCCGTCGTCCTTAAGATGCCCGAGGTCTCGGCGCTGCTTCGTCGCAAGTAGGTGCGTGTGGCCGGTCGCGACAACATTCCAACACTCGCCGAGCAGGTTTCGCGCGTTCCCACGCAGCCCGGATGTTACCTTTGGAAAGATGCCAAGGGCGATGTCATCTACGTTGGCAAGGCGAAAAACCTGCGTTCCCGTATGCGCCAGTACGTGACGCTGCAGGATGAGCGCCAAAAAATACCGCTCATGATGCAATTGGTTGCGAGCTTTGACTACATCGTTGTCGAAACCGAGCATGAGGCGCTTGTACTCGAGCGCAACCTGATCGGCCAGTACCATCCGTACTTTAACGTCGACCTCAAGGATGACAAGAGCTACCCCTTTATCGCCATTACAAAGGGCGACCTGTATCCCGCTATCAAATATACGCGCGAGCACCATAAGCCGGGAACGCGCTATTTTGGACCCTATACCGATAGCCGTGCGGCACGTGAGACGATAGATACGCTGCGCAAGGTTATCCCCATCTGCTCCGCATCCTGTGCGGAGTGGCGTCGTTGTCGTCGTATCGTCGAGTCCCACAAGGGCGAGGAAGACATCGTCAATATGATTTGCGCGCAAAACGGGCGTCCCTGCTTCGACTACCATGTCGGGCGCGGCCCGGGTGCGTGTGTCGGCGCGATTTCTCCTACGGACTATGCCAAGAACGTCAAACGTGTCGAGCGCTTTTTGTCGGGCCACCGCAAGGATGTCGTCGATGAGCTGACCTCCGAGATGACGGATGCCGCCGAGGCGCTCGACTTTGAGCGCGCGGCACGCGTCAAACGTCGTTTGGAGGTCATCAGGGGTCTGGACGATCGTCAGCAAGTCGTTTTTCCCTCCAGTGTCGATATCGATGTCATCGGTTTCTATCGCGAGGAGACCATCTCTGCCGCTTGCGTCTTCGTCGTTCGCGAGGGCCGAACAGTTCGCACCTGCGAGTTCATTCTCGACAAGGGCTTTGATGTTGACGAGGAAGAGCTCCAGTCGGGCTTTCTTAAGCGCTATTACGATGAGACGGCTGATATTCCAGCTGAGATAAACCTCTCTGTCGAGCTTGAGGATGCGGAGGCGCTGGGGGAGTGGCTTGCAGGCAAGCGCGAGCGTTCCTGCCATCTCCATAGGCCGCAGCGTGGCGAAAAGCACCGTTTGCTCGATATGGCATCCAAAAATGCGCGCCATGCCCTCATGCGCTACATGATGCGAACGGGGTACGCTGACGACCGCACCAATCAAGCGCTCCTGGAGCTCGAAAGCGCGCTGGCGCTGCCGGCGCCGCCGATGCGTATCGAGTGCTTCGATATCTCGACGCTGCATGGAACCTTTACCGTCGCCTCGATGGTGGTGTTTACCAACGGACGCGCCGACAAGAGCCAGTACCGTCGTTTTAAAATTCAGGCCGAATTGGACGAGGCAAACGACTTCGTGTCGATGTCCGAGGTTTTGGGACGACGCTATGCTCCCGAGCGCATGGCCGACGAGCGCTTTGGCTCGCGCCCCGATTTGCTCGTTGTCGATGGCGGTAAGCCGCAATTGACCGCTGCGATCAAGCAACTTGAGGCTCTTGGGCTCGATATACCAGTTTGTGGCTTGGCAAAGGCCGATGAGGAAGTTTTTGTGCCTTGGGACGAGACTCCCGTCGTGCTGCCGACCGGGTCCGCGTCGCTCTATCTAATTAAACAGGTACGCGATGAGTCCCACCGATTTGCCATCACGTTCCACCGCGAGTTGCGCGATAAAGCCATGACGGTTTCGGTACTCGATGACGTTCCGGGCGTGGGACCCACCAGAAAACGTGCCCTTATGCGCCATTTTGGCTCGATGAAGCGTTTGCGCGCGGCGAGCGAGCAAGAGATCGCGGAAGTTCGCGGCATACCTGCCGATGTTGCCAAGGCGGTCCACGAGGCGCTCGTTGCATGGAATGCCGAGCGCGCCCAGACATCGGCCAACCGTTCCGAAAACTAAATGCGCTTCTAAACAACTGATATACATGATTGCGCGATTTTCAACCATTTATTACGCCATGATTGCCTGCTGGTTTCGGGTTTTATTAACGCTAAAACGTTTGACTAACCCAAGCGAAAACCCTGCTATCCTGCGGGTTGACGAAGACTGATATCTCACCTCGCCGATACATACTGTCTGGCGAATCGTTTGTCAACGAATTCGGTGAACGGTAGTAAATACCGTTCAAGCGTATGTATGTATCGGTCGCCGAGCGCGGCACCTCAGTTGGGTTCGTCGGTAGGTAAGGTATATATCGTCCGCAAGTTGCGCGGGGGCAAGTCTAGGTGCTCCCGAGTAAGATTCTCTATTGATAGGAGAAGACATGGCCATCATCAACAAGGGTATGTCCAGGCGTTCGTTCCTCGGCCTCACCGGCAGCGTCGCTGCTGTCGCAGGGCTTGGTCTCACCGGCTGCGGTGGCAGCTCTAGCGACGAGGGTTCCGCTTCCGGTTCCACCGATTCCGCCAACCGTGGCGGCGGCGTGATCACCGCTGGTTCCGCTTACGCTCCGTCCAGCTTCGATCCCGCCAGCACCGGCTCCGCTGTGGGCCTGGGTGCTAACTGGCACGTCGTCGAGGGCCTCTACGGCATCGATTACCACGACTACAGCACCTTCAACGAGCTCGCCACCGACGATCCCAAGTCTGTGGACGACACCACTTTCGAGGTCACCATCCGTAAGGGTGCCAAGTTCTCCGATGGCACCGAGGTCACCGCTGACGATGTCGTTGCCTCCTACACCGCTTGCGCCGCTTCCGCTACCTATGCTCCGTTCTTCCAGCCCTTCGAGTCCATCGAGGCCAAGGACGCCAGCACCGTGACGGTCAAGACCAAGGTCCCCAACTTCTCCCTGCTCAAGGATCGTCTGGCCATCGTCCGCGTTACCCCGGCCACCCAGACCGAGGAGGATCGCGCCAAGCAGCCGATCGGTTCCGGCCCCTGGATGTACGACTCTATCTCCGATACCGAGATCACTCTGGTTCCCAACCCCGAGTACAACGGTGAGTATGCTGCCGAGGATAAGAAGATCCAGTACAGCATCCTGACCGACCCCACCGCTCGCGTTACCGCTCAGCAGGAGGGCTCCACGCTCGTTATGGAGCTCGTTACCGCTGACGCCGTCGACCAGCTCGAGAGCGCCGGCTGCAAGATCGATAACGTTCAGGGTTTCGGCACCCGCTTCATCATGTTCAACGTCGCCAAGGAGCCTTGGAACAACGTCAAGGTCCGTCAGGCCGTCATGTATGCGCTCGACACCGAGAAGATGGTCAGCAACACCTTCGCCGGCCTTGCCACCGCTGCCAGCTGCTACCTGCCCAAGAGCTTCACCAACTATCATGAGGCTTCCACGGTGTACAAGACCGACGCCAAGAAGGCTAAGAAGCTCATCGAGGAGTCTGGTATCACCCCGGGTGCCATCACCCTGCGCACCACCGACAACGAGCAGATTAAGGGCATGGCCGCCCAGGTCAAGAACGACCTCGACGCTCTCGGCTTCGA
>USMH01000076.1 GCA_900555745.1 uncultured Collinsella sp. | reverse complement strand
GGAGTGCGTCATGATCGATGAGCTGCAGGTTTCCAACATTGCACTCATTCGCGAGGCGACGTTGGTGCCGAGTGCCGGCTTGACCGTCCTGACCGGTGAGACCGGTGCTGGCAAGACCGCGCTGCTTTCGGCGCTCAAGCTTATTTTGGGCGAGCGCGCCGATTCGTCGACGGTTCGCGAGGGCGAGGCGCTTGCCAGCGTCGAGGCGCGCCTGTTCGACGGCCCGCACGACACGGATGGCTTCACCGTGCAGCGCAGCCTTTCTGCCGAGGGCCGCAGCCGCGTAAAAATTGACGGCCGCATTGCCAGCGTGCGCGAGCTTTCCGAGCGCGTCGGCGTGATGATGGACCTATGTGGCCAGCATGAACATCAGCGCCTGCTCGACCCGGCGCACCATGTTGCCATGGTCGATGCTTGGGCTGGGCGCGCGGCGCTTGAGGCGCTCGAGAAGTATCGCACCTGCTTTAAGGCTTCGCGTGCCGCCGCCAAGGAGCTTCGCCGTGTGGAGGAAGCCTCGCGTGCGCAGGGGAGTCGCGTCGAGGAAGCGCGTTTTGCCCTCGAGCGTATCGCAGAGGTCGACCCCAAGCCAGGCGAGTACGAGGAACTCGAGGAGCTGCTGCCTCGCTCGGAGCATGCCGAGGTCTTGGTGGCGACGGCAAACGAGGCCCATGCATCGCTTGCTGCCGAAGGGGGAGCGCTCGATGCCGTGAACGGCGCCGTGGCCGAGCTTTCACGCATGGCGACCGTTGACCGCAAGCTAGGCGACATCGCCGACGCACTTTCGGACGCCTGCATCTCACTCGAGGATTGCGCCAACGAGCTGCGTGCCTATCGCGATGGCGTTGCGTTTGACCCTCGTGAGCTCGCTCGCATGCGCGAGCGGTATTCCGACCTCAAGGGCCTGCTGCGTCAGTGGGGTCCCACCATGGACGACGTGTTTGCCATGCGCGATCGCTCGCAAGAGCTGCTGTCTCTAGTCGATGATGGTGATGAGCAGATCAAGAAGGCTCGTGAAGCGCTTGGCGCGGCGGAGCGCGAACTGTTTGCCGCCGCAAAGGCGCTTAAGCGCGCGCGGAACACCGCTGCCCCGCGCTTTTGTCACGAGGTTGGCCGTCAGATGGCGCGCCTGGAGATGGGCGGCGCCGAGCTCGTCTGGGAGACGCGCGATCTTCCGCGTGCCGAATGGACGCCGGCGGGCCCTTCGAGCTACGAGCTTTTGTATCGCAGCGGTGCCGGATTGACGCCGCGACCCTTGCGCCGCATTGCCTCGGGCGGCGAGCTGAGCCGTGTGATGCTGGCGAGCAAGGTTATTCTCGGCAACGCGGACGGCGTCGACACGCTGGTTTTTGATGAGGTCGATGCCGGCGTCGGCGGCTCTACTGCGCGTGCCCTCGCGAGCGTGCTGGCAGATCTCGCCGCTACGCATCAGGTGATTGTCGTAACCCACCTGGCGCAGGTCGCCGTCATGGCCGACAAGCATTACGTGGTCAGTAAAGAGCCCGGCGACGTTCCCCAAACGCATTTGGACGAGGTGACCGGCGATGCCCGTACCGCCGAGATCGCTCGCATGCTGAGCGGCGATCAGTCCGAGGCAAGCTTGGCCCACGCAAAGCAGATGCTCGAAGAAGCTCGAGGTTAGGTCGTATCAGCGGTGTTGGTGGGACAAAATAGACTGAAATTTTTGTCCCACTACGCGTTTTACTCCACAACCTTATCCGGCTGGATGAGCTCCTCGTAGTAGCTGATGTGCTCGCGCGCATCCTCGATTTCGGGCAGCAGGAAGTTGTAGATGACCTCTATGATCATCGTGGCGCTCATCTTGGAGAACGCGAAGTCGCCCGTTGTCAGCAGTGCCTCGTGATTGACGGTATTAAAGGTGTAGTCGGCCAGGCGCGCAAGTGGAGACTTGCTGTCGCTGCTGATGACGACTACAGTGGCGCCGCAATCGCGAGCTGCTTTTGCCATGCGGTTCAGTCGACGCGACTTGCCTGAGTTCGAGATCAGCACGATGACATCCCCAGGGCGCAACGTGAGCGCGAAACCAATCGAGGTCTCACTAATGGTGCTCGCCATGCAGCGTAGACCCAGCTGCGAAAACTTAAATGTCGCATCGAGCGCGACCGCGTTCGTATTGCCCACGGCGGCGAACTCAATAACGCCGGCATTCTTAAGCGCGTGCACAACTGCGGCCAACGTGTCGTGATCAATGCCGTCGATGGTCGCATTAAGCTCGCTCACCTTGGCGGCGAGGATATTTTTAAGGCTCTGCTCCATGTTGTCGAGCGAGACCTCGTCGGTCAGGCCCTCGTTGCGCTGACTCTCTAAGTCGCGAGCCAACGAAAACTGAAAGCTGCGGAAGCTGCCAAAGCCCAGCTTGCGGCAGAAGCGCGAAACCGTCGCCTCGGACGTGGCAGCGGCTCGAGAGAGCTGGGCGGCCGTCAGGCGCGGCGCCTCGGACTGGTGCTCCAATATATAGTCGACAATGCGCTGCTCGGAATCGCTGTACCCTTTATGCGTGCTAATAAGGGAGAGCGCGCTCTTGCTGCTATCGGTCATGGATGGCTCCTGGTTGGCATTGAAAATCGGACTTGTTTTTCAATGCCATAGTATACGGGCATTTTCAATTACAAGATACACCTTGCCGTTTCAAGTGTTGATGGTAAACTTTCACTTACCGTTTACGGTTATGAAAGAACCTTTCACCGGAGAATTGCGCCTTGTCTCTTCTCACGCGGACGGTAGGTTGGTATCTTTCAATTGTGGAAAAACGCGCATTGAAGCGCGTTTAGGGGAGCGCCTGCGGGCGCAGTACTCAAGAAGGAGGGACACATGGCTAAGTTTGACATCATCGCCGCGACCGGTTGCCCGACCGGCATTGCGCACACCTTCATGGCGAAGGAGGCGCTGGAGAAGGCAGCTGCCGAGCGAGGTCTGACCATTAAGGTCGAGACTCATGGCCAGGTCGGTGTCGAGAACGAGCTCACCAAGAGCGAGATCGCCGGTGCCAAGGCCGTCGTCGTCGCAGCCGATAAGGATGTCCAGGCTGAGCGTTTCGCCGGTAAGCCCATGGTTTCCGTCGGTGTTTCCAAGGCCCTGTCCGTCGAGGCCGCCGGAAAGCTGATCGACCGTGCGCTCGCCGCCAAGGGCGACGGCACGGTTGCCACTGCCGCCGATGTCGAGGACGAGGTCGAGGAGAAGGAGTCCATCGGTCACGTCATCTACAAGCACCTCATGAACGGCGTCAGCCACATGCTGGTCTTCGTCGTTGCCGGTGGTGTTCTGACCGCCATTTCGTTCCTGTGGGGCATCACGTCCTTTGATTCGACGGCTGCCGACTACAACAGCTTTGCCGCGATGCTCAAGATTATCGGCGGTATCGCCATGAACCTCATGGTTCCGGTGCTCTCCGCCTACATCGCCGAGTCTATCGGCAAGCGCCCGGCGCTCGTCCCCGGTTTCGTCGCCGGTATGATTGCCATCCAGGGTCTGCCCGTTAACGCCGATACCGGCATGATCGACGCTGGAGGCTCGGGTGTGGGCTTCGGCTTCTTGGGCGGCATCGTCGGCGGCTTCCTCGCTGGCTATGTCATCCTGTTGCTCGAGAAGGTTTTCTCTAAAATTCCCGCGAGCCTTAATGGCCTGAAGGCAATCTTCCTGTATCCGCTTTGCTCTACCGCCATCGTCGGCCTGGTCATGCTCGGTATTTCCGGCCCCATGGCTGCCATTAACCAGGGCATGATGGATTTCCTGCAGAGCCTCGGTAACTCCGGTCCGGTGATCCTTGGCCTGGCCATCGGCTGCATGTGCGCATTTGACATGGGCGGCCCGGTCAACAAGGCTGCTTACGCTACTGGCACCTTCCTGCTCGGTACCGCTCTCGAAGCTGGCGTCGGCACCGAGACCTACAACTTCGGCACCAACTTCATGGCTGCCGTCTCCGCCGCTTGCATCGTTCCGCCGCTGATCACCACCTTCGCCGTCGTTGTCGGCAAGAAGTACTTCAGCCAGGAGGATCATGACGCCGGTATCGTCAACCTTATCCTTGGTTGCACCCACATCACCGAGGGCGCCATTCCGTTCATGACCAAGAACATCTGGCCCGTCATGCCTATTATGATGGTCGGTTCTTCCATCGCTTCCATCTTGACCATCTTCTTCAACGTTCACGATCCGGCGCCTCACGGCGGCTTCCTGGTCCTGCCCGTTGTCGAGAACGGCCCGCAGTGGGTTCTCGCGATCCTCATCGGCGCAGTGGTCGGTGGCATCCTGTTCGTGGCCTTCAAGAAGTACGACTTCGAGAAGAACCAGAAGCCCGCTCCTGCAACCAAGCCGGTTGATGCCCCCAAGGCCGCTGCCGTCGAGGCCCCCAAGGCCGAGGCTTCCGACTTCGTGAAGGTCGAGAACGTCTTTGTCGCCGAGGACTTCGCTTCTCGTGACGAGGCCCTGAGCTTTGTCTCCAACCAGGCCGTCAAAGCCGGTATCGCCAGTGATGCCGACGCCGTGATGAACGCCTTCCTGGCCCGCGAGGCCGAGGGCACCACGGGCATGATGGAGGGCTTCGCCATCCCGCATGCCAAGTCCGACGCCATTACCGAGGCCGCTGTCATCGTCGTCAAGGACGACTCTGGCGTGACCGGTTGGGACACCATGGACGGCGCTCCGGTCAACGTTGCCATCGCCCTGCTCATCCCGGGCGCTCAGGCTGGCACCACGCACCTCAAGATCCTGTCCAAGGTCGCCGAGGCGCTTATGGACGAGGACTTCCGTGCCACCGTCAAGGGTTCCACCGACGCCGCCGAGATCGCCAAGACGATCAACGCCCGCCTGGTCTAATCCAGCAGTTAGCGAATAATATCGCCCCTTGCAACAAAGGCGGAGACCCTCTCCAGGGCCTCCGCCTTTTTCTACCCCTCCCATAAGTTGCGGTGAAATAGGGACTGTTTAAACGATTCAACCCCAAATTCAGTCCCTATTTCACCGCAACTTATAAAAGGGCATAGAGGGGGCTAACTATTGAGTCTTTGTCGCGAACAGATCCTCAGCCAGAATTCCGTTCGCACGATATTGCTCTGAACCGACTGAGTTTCCGCAGCTTGCTCGCCCACAGGGGGCCGTGCGCGGCCTTTGAGATTTATCGCGAGTTCCGCACGAGCCGAAGAGCACTTAATGTGCTCTTCGTGCGAGCAGGACTGTAGAGAAGGAAATCTCACAGGCCGCGCCCGGCCCCCTGTGGGCGAGCAAGCGGACGACAAACACATCTGTCCAACAATTCGTCCGAAACATAATGAAAAACAGTTTGATGTGAGTTAATATAAACAACGTCGTGAATCTGACTCCTGCCGCATGCATGACAGGGGTTAAACACAAAAAAGGAGTCAATTATGGTTTCTGAGAAGGCTACCCTCGTCAATCCGCAGGGTCTTCACATGCGTCCGGCCGGCCTCTTCGCCTCCACCATGGGCAAGTACGCCTGCGACGTGACGGTCGTCACCCCCGAGAAGGAGGTCAACGGCAAGTCCCCGATGGCCCTCATGGCTGCTGGTATCCCT
>USMH01000075.1 GCA_900555745.1 uncultured Collinsella sp. | reverse complement strand
GTCCGGCCTGTTCGTGGCGCTCATCTCGGTGCTCGCGTTTGCCGGTTCGATCTACGGTCTCAACTACTTTGATGAGTACCCGGGCAAAAAGGGCCGCGCCGGCTTCTTCTTTAACACCTTCGTGGCGTCCATGATGCTCGTCATCACCGCCGACAACGTGTTTTGGTTCCTGGTCGCCTTTGAGCTCATGTCGCTGACCTCGTACTTCCTGGTCGTGATCGAGGAGAACGAGAACTCCATCCATGGCGGTTGGCTCTACTTTGTGATTGCGCACGTGGGCTTTGTGCTCATCATGGCGAGCTTCCTCACCATGACCAACTTCGCCGGTGGCTCGTTTGCCTTTGCGGATTTCCGCGCCACGCAGTTTAGCCCCGCGGTCGCATCCGTGTGCTTCGTGCTTGCCTTCTTTGGCTTTGGCGCCAAGGCCGGTATCATCCCGCTGCACGGCTGGCTGCCCAAGGCACATCCCGAGGCGCCGTCCAACGTGTCGGCCCTCATGTCCGGCGGCATGATCAAGATCGGTATCTTCGGCATCCTCAAGGTTGGTCTCGACCTGCTCTCCGCCTCGGGCGTTCAGGTTTGGTGGGGCCTTATGGTCATGGTCTTCGGTGCGATCTCGTCGGTTCTCGGCGTGGCCTTCGCCCTGCAGGAGCATGACATCAAGCGCCTGCTGGCCTATCACTCCGTCGAGAACATCGGCATCATTCTGCTCGGCGTCGGCGCTTCCATGGCCGCCATGGCGCTCAACTCGGTCGGCATCGCCGTCCTGGCTCTGATGGCCGCCCTCTACCACACGTTTAACCACGCGATGTTTAAGGGCGAGCTGTTCTTGGGCGCCGGTGCGCTGCTGTACTCCACGGGTACGCGCAATATGGAGAAGATGGGCGGCCTGTTCCGTCGTATGCCGGCAACGGCCATTTGCTTCCTCATTGGCGCGCTTGCCATCTCGGCCATCCCGCCCTTCAACGGCTTTGTGTCCGAGTGGTTTACCTACCAGTCGCTCTTTAATGCCGCCATGCAGGGCGACAAGGCCGTCATGATCGTGGCCGTGTTCGCCGCCGTCGCGCTTGCCATTACCGGCGCTCTGGCCGTCACGTGCTTCGTCAAGGCCTATGGCGTCTCCTTTGCCTCCGCGCCCCGCTCCGAGGCCGCGGCCAATGCCAAGGAGGTTCCCGCCCCCATGGTGTTTGCGCAGGGTCTGCTCGCGGCCATCTGCGTCGTGCTGGGCATTGGCGCTCCCGTGATCGCGCCCGTGCTGGTCGAAGTCGCCGCGTCCGTGCTGCATCCGTATGGTGGCGTGTTTGCCGCCGAGGGCATGGAGCTCATGAACCAGTACTCCGGCGCTGCCACCTCCACGCCCGCGATCGCCATTGCGCTCGTGGTGCTCGTTGGCCTTGCCTGCGGTTATCGCAAGCTCAAGACCGTCGGCAAGGTGCAGAAGTCCCAGCCGTGGGCATGCGGCTATGCTCCCAACGAGCATATGCCCGTCGTGGCCACGACCTTTGCCTCCGAGGTGTCCTGGTTTATGCAGCCGCTCTACACGCTGCGCGACCGTTGCACGGCCGTCTGCTGGTCCATCGCGCACTTCTTCCAGAAGCTTACCGGTGTGGCCGAGGCTGTGGAGCCCGTACCCGACAAGGTTCTCGTCGATGCCCCGCATAAGGGTGTCGAGAAGCTCGCCGACCTCGCGACTAAGCTCGAGGGCGGCAACTACAGCATCTATATCTGCTACATCGTCGCGGCACTCGTGGTGTTCCTCGTGCTCGCCGTGCAAATGGGTTAAGGAGGGGAGAGCATGAACAACATCGTACTTGCCGTTCTGCAGGGCGTGGTCGTTATGGCCGTCGCGCCGTTCTTCTCCGGTCTCGGTCGCGTGATCCGCGCCAAGATGCACAACCGTCGCGGCCCCAGCATCATGCAGGACTACCGCGACCTGGCCAAGCTCTTTGCGCGCCCCGAGTCCCAGAGCGAGGATGCGAGCTTTGCGCTGCGCATTATGCCGCCGCTGTTTTTCGCCGTCGCCTTTATGCTCGCGATGGGCTTGCCGCTCTTTACGGCACAAAGCCCCATCCCGGTCTTTGGTGACGCCATCACCATCATGTACAGCCTGGCGCTTGCCCGCTTCTTCTTCGCCCTCTGCGGTGTGGATTCGTCCAACGCCTACGCCGGTATCGGCGGCGTTCGCGAGCTGCTCATGAGCGTGCTCATCGAGCCGTCCATGCTGCTGGCGCTGTTTTCCGCCGCCCTGGTGTGCGGCTCCACCGACATCGCCACCATGGGTCAGCACATCATGACGGGCGCCATCGACGCGCCGGTCGCCGTGATCCTCGCCGGCATCGCCTTTGCGATCGCCTGCTATATGGAACTCGGCAAGCTGCCGTTTGACCAGGCCGAGGCCGAGCAGGAGCTTCAGGAAGGTCCGCTCGCCGAGCTTTCCGGCCCGTCGCTCGCCATGGCTAAGCTCGCCATGTCCATGAAGCAGGTCCTGGTCGTCGCCTGGTTCTGCGCGATCTTCGTCCCCTGGGGCGAGCCCGCGACCGTGGGCGCCGCCGCCGTTCTGGGCGCGGTCATCTTCCTGGTGAAGTGCCTGATCGACTTTGTCGTATGCGGCGTGATCGAGAACTCCTGCTCGCGTTCGCGTTTTAAGGTGCTTGGCAATCAGACCTGGGCTGTCGTGGGCATCGCCGTTCTGGCGTTTGTCTTCGTGGCCGTCGGCGTGTAGGAGAAGGGAGAAACAATGTCATTTGCAGTCAGTCTGTCCCTTCTCGGCTTGGTCGCTATCGCGGCCCCGATGGTGGCCTCGGTGCTCGTCGCCCTGTTCCCCCGTCCGTACGCCAAGTGGTTCAGCGTTTTGGGTGCCGCCGTCTCGACGGTCTGCACCATCGCCCTCGCCGCGAATTTCGCTGGCGCCGGCATGCCCGACACGCAGGTCCCCCTGATCTCGTTTGGGCAGACCCTCGTCATGGGATTCACCTTCGATCGCATGAGCACGCTGCTCGCGCCCGCCTTTGTGGGTATCGGCCTGCTTGTCGTGATCTATTCGATTCCCTATATGAGCGAGAATAACCGTGAGCATCCCGATGCGCCGCGTCGTCGCTTCTACGCGTACCTCGCGACCTTCATCGGCGCCATGGCCGGCCTCGCGTACAGCTCGACCCTTTTGGGCCAGCTCGTGTTCTTTGAGATCACGGGTGCGTGCTCTTGGGGCCTCATTAGCTACTACATGTCGCCTACGGCCAAGAAGGCCGGCATGAAGGCCCTGATCATCACGCATATCGGTGCGCTCGGCCTGTATCTGGGCGCCGCCATCGTGTTTGCCCATACCGGCACCTTCGCCATTACCGCGATTGCCGGCCTCGACGCCAAGCTCAAGGCCATCGTCCTTTTGCTCGTGCTGTTTGCGGCCTGGGCCAAGTCCGCACAGGTCCCCATGTACATGTGGCTGCCTTCGGCCATGGAGGCGCCGACGCCTGTTTCGGCCTACCTGCATGGCGCCTCGATGGTCAAGGTCGGCGTGTGCGTGTTCGCGCGCGCACTCGTCTCTGCCGGCGAGATTCCCGAGATCGTAGGCTGGGTCGCCATTATCGACGCCATGATCACCATGCTCTTTGGTTTCCTTATGTACCTGCCGCAAAAGGATATGAAGCGTCTGCTGGCCTTCTCCACGATCGCCCAGCTCTCCTACGTGTTCTTTGGTCTGGGCCTTTCGGTCTTTGGCAGCCAGCTGGCCTTTGATGGCGCCGTGTGCCACATCTTTAACCACGCTTTCGCCAAGACGCTGTTCTTCCTGATCGCCGGCTCGTTCTCCTTTACGCTCGGCACGCGTATGCTGCCCAAGCTTCGCGGCATCGTAAAGAAGTACCCGATCTCGGGCGTGGGCTTTGGTGTCGCGGCACTCGCCATTGCCGGCGTGCCGCCCATGAACACGTTCTTCTCGAAGTTCCAGATCATCGCCGGCGGCTTCTCCGTGGGTGCCGGCAACGTCGCGATCCTGGTGCTCGTGTGCATCATGGTCGCCGAGACCGTCGCCACCTTTGCCTGGTTCCTCAAGTGGATGGGCTATTGCCTGCCCGGCGAGCCGAGCGAAGAGGTCGCTGCGGGAGCCCCGCTTCCCCGCGCGATGGCGTTCGTGTTCATCGTGCTCATCATCATGGTCATCGTCAGCGGCCCGCTTTCGGCCAGCTGGATCGGTTAGGAGGTAGAACGACATGGGTTATTCGATCGTCAACATCCTTGGCGGCCTTCTGATCGTCACGTCCACCATGGTGGTCGTCTCCAAGAACATCAAGCATTCCATCCACTGGTATGCGGTGCAGTCGCTGGTGCTCGTGGGGCTTCTCGCTACGCTCGGTGTCACCACTGGTGCGCAGGAGCTGCTTATGTGGGCTGGATCTGCCTTTATCACTAAGGTCGTCCTGGTGCCTTACATCCTCAACCGCGCATACAAGAAGATGGGCGAGCCGAGCGACGCATCGCTCAAGGCCGGCCTTAAGCCCGCGTGGGCCATTTGCATCATCGCCGTCGAGGTCGCGATTTGCTTTGCCGTCGTGACGCAGATCAGCCTGCCCACGGCCGAGGTCGCAACGCCTGCGCTCGCCATTAGCTTCGCTCACTTCTTTGTGGGCCTCACCTGCATCATCTCGCAGCGCAACATCATGAAGCAGATCTTTGGATACTGCCTTATGGAAAACGGCAGCCATGTGACGCTCGCGCTTTTGGCCCCCACCGCTCCCGAGATCATCGAGATCGGTATCGCCACCGACGCCATCTTTGCCGTCATCATCATGTCCATCGTCGTGCGTCGCATTTGGGACGACTCCCACTCGCTCGATGCGCGCGACCTGTCCGAGCTGAGGGGGTAGTCCATGGAAACGTTGATTCTCGCCCTGCTCGCGACGCCTTTGGTGTTCTCGCTGGTCATGGCTTTTTTGCCCAAGAACACGTCCTATAACGTGTTTGCCGGTCTCAACCTGGTCTCCGTCGCAGCCGTCCTGGTGCTGTCGATTATGACGGCCGGTGACGTCCTTATGAGCGGCGACACCGCGAGCGCTCTTGGCCTGTGGTTCCACCTCGATTCGCTGGGCGCCATCTTTGTGCTGCTCATCGGCTTTATCGGTTTTCTCACGGGGCTGTTCTCGCTGCCCTATGTAAAGGCCGATATCGAGGAGGGCTCCATGCCCGCCGAACGCGCCAAGCAGTATTTTGCGCTGTTTAGCCTGTTTGTGTTCACCATGCTGCTCGCGTGCCTGTCCAACAACATGATTCTCACGTGGGCCGCCGTGGAGGCAACCACGCTTTCCACCGTGTTCCTCGTGGGTATCTACAAGAACAAGACGGCCCTCGAGGCTTCTTGGAAGTATGCGATGGTCTGCACCGCCGGCGTGGCCTTTGGCCTGTTCGGTACGCTGCTGATCTACGCCAACGCCGCCGACGTGATTCCCAACGCCCACGAGGCCGCATTCCTGTCGTGCGCGCTGCCGTATGCCGACCAGTTCGACCCGACGCTCATGCGCCTCGCCTTTGCGTTTATCGTGATCGGCTTTGGCACCAAGGCCGGCCTGTTCCCCATGCACACTTGGCTGCCCGACGCCCACTCCCAGGCCC
>USMH01000074.1 GCA_900555745.1 uncultured Collinsella sp. | reverse complement strand
GCGAAGGCAGTTGCAAGCAATACGCTCAAACTGCAGAGCCTGCTCGGTGGTTATGAGACCATCGACAGCGGCAATATCGTGATCGAAAGCGATGGCAAGGTCGTTGCGACCAATGCCGTTGAACCCACCATATTGGGCGTATTCGATCTGCCCGCAACGGATGTCTTTATTGTCGACGGTATTAAGGATCGATGCCTGCCCGGCAAAGTCCGACTGGTCAACTCCAACGGCGAGTGGTATTTGGGCACATTTGGAAAAGCGCGCGGGTTCTACGTGTACACCTATGCCTCGGCACGGCGCTACTTTGAGGTCGTCGCGGCTGTTGCTGCCGGCGTGCTGGTGCTCTACAGCGGTGTTATAGCCGTTGTTGTGATGGTGCGTCGCCGCGCTGATCGTCGACGTTTGACGGACTTGCTGCAGCAGGAGCGCGACTATGGCGACAAGCTGGCAAAGGCGGCGCGTGAGGCCTCGTCTGCCAACTCTGCAAAGACGGAGTTTCTGCGCCGCATGAGCCATGATCTACGCACGCCCATCAACGGCATTCGCGGCATGGTCGAGGTTGGCGATGCCAATGCGGACGATCTGCAAAAGCAGACCGAGTGCCGCTCAAAGATCTGGACGGCATCGGGACTGCTGCTCGACCTTGCCAACGAGGCACTCGATATGAGTCGCCTGGAGAGCGGGCAGGTCGACCTGAACCTCGTACCCATAAATTTGGTGGCCCTCAACTGTGAAGTGCGCGATATTCTGGAGCGCCAGGCCGAGGAGCGTCTGGTGACAATCATCTGCGACCAGCAGACGCTTGATCATCCCTATGCACGGGTGAGCGTGACGCACCTCAAGCGCTTGTTGCTCAATATTGCCGGCAATGCCGTCAAGTACAACCGCCAGGGCGGCTATGTTCGCCTGGTGTGCCGCGAGGTGGAACCGGTGGATGGCGTTCCCGTCTATGAATACACGATCGCCGACAACGGTATTGGCATGAGCGAGGAGTTCCAACAGCATTTGTACGAGCCGTTTTGCCGTGAGGGGCAACAGGTGGAAGGCGCTTCATCGGGAACTGGCCTGGGCGCGCCTATCGCAAAACAGTTGGTCGAGCTTATGGGCGGAACCATGAGTTTTACGAGCGTCTTGGGGCAGGGGACGACGTTTACCATCCGCCTGCCGTTCGAGAAATGCAAGCGCTCCGAGATTCCTCAGGCTGTGCGCGTGGACGCGGGAGACGGCGATGCGCTCCAGGGCTTGCGCGTTTTGCTCGTAGAGGATAACGATCTGAATGCCGAGATCGCGCAGTTTACGCTCAGCCGTGCCGGTGCCATCGTGACGCATGCTAAGGATGGTGAGTCTGCCGTCGAGATGTTTACCGCGAGCGCACCGCACGAGTACGACGTGGTGTTGATGGACATCATGATGCCTGGCATCGATGGCCTTGAGGCCACGCGTCAGATTCGAGCACTCGATCGCGAGGATGCCGCGACCACGCCGATTATCGCCGTGAGTGCCAACGCCTTTGCCGACGACCGTAGGCTTTCGCGTGAGGCGGGCATGAACGCGCACCTGAGCAAACCTGTGAGCTCGCAAGAGCTCGTCGAGGCGCTAGCGCACATCGCCGCCGACGCTTCATAAGCATATGGCCCGGTTCCAAGGTGGGTTGGAACCGGGCCATATTATTATTGATGAGGCCTGCTGAGGGGCTTACTTTTCTTGAATCTGCTTGCCGCAAAGATGCTCAATCGAAATCTCGTAGAGCTGGACGCCCTTGATGTCTTTGGCGATTTCCTCTTCGACTTCTTCGGCAGAAGGGTAGTACTTAAGGGCGAGCTGGCGGACTTTGTCCTCGATAAACGCGGGGGTGTCATTCGCCAGGCGACAACGGCCAAAGACGACGGTGCTCATAACGTAGGGAGCCCAGTCACCGTCCTGGTACCACTCGTTGCCGTATACGGTAAAGCAGACCTTGTCATCGCGCTTGAGTGCGTCGACCTTGTGGCCGGCTTTGGCGCCATGGAAATAGATCTTGTCGTGCTCGGCGTCAAAGAAGTAGTTGACGGGAATGGCGTACGGGTAGCCATCGTCGCCGTTGACGGCAAAGACGCCGCGCTTGCAGGTGGCGAGCAGTTTGCGCGCTTCCTCGTCGGTGATAGCGCGTTTCTTTCGACGTAAGGGCCTAAACATCGTTGGCTTCCTTTCTGGTCGTGCGTGGTGGTTGAGCACAAACTATAGCGAAACGGATCCGTTTTTCTTGATGCGGGCGAGTATGTTTTTGAGCTTGTTAAAGTCGAGCGGTTTGGATAGATGGGCGTTCATGCCGGCGTCGTGTGCCGCCTTGGCGTCCTCGGCAAAGGCATTGGCGGTGAGCGCGATGATGGGGATATCGGCTGCATCGACCTTCTCGCTCAGGCGAATCGCGCGGGTTGCCTCGTAACCGTCCATGTCCGGCATCATAATGTCCATCAGGATCGCATCGAAGCTGCCGGCGGGATGCGATAGGTACAGATCGACGACTTCGTTGCCGTTGGCGGCGCGGGTGACCACGACGCCCTCGGATTCTAGCAGCGCCTGGGCAATCTCGGCATTCAATTCGTTGTCTTCGGCGAGCAGTACGTTCATGTCGGCGAGCGAGCAGTCGAGCGCCCCCTCGACCGTATTCGCCCGCGCCTGGGGGTTCTTGTCGATATCGAGCGGAATCTCCACGTAGAACGAGGTGCCCGCATGGAGCTCGCTGGTGACTTCGATGGTGCCGCCCATCAGTTCAATAAGCGACTTGACGATTGGCATGCCCATGCCGGTTCCTTGGAACTTGCTACGCGCATCGTTACCTTCTTGGGCAAACGGCTCATAGATATGCTTTAAAAACTTGGAAGTCATGCCAATGCCGGTATCCGAAACGCTAAAGCAAAAGAGCGCGCGCCCGTTATCGAGTGGCTTGGTCTTTGAGCTAAAGGTGACGGAGCCGCCGTGCTTGTTGTACTTAATGCTGTTGTCTAACAGGTTGATCATGATCTGTCGGATATGGGTGGGACTGCCGACCATGTATGGCCCCGTGGTGTATGGCAGACTATTGTCCTGCATGGTGATGCCGTTATCGGATGCGCGGAGCTTGCACAGAACCAGCGTATCGTCACAGAGCTCTTTGAGGTTAAAAGGCGCATGTTCCAGTGTTATCTTGCGGTCTTCGATTTTGCCCATCTCGAGGATGTCGTTAATCAGCGAGAGCAGGTGATTGGCGGCAACACGAGCCTTGGCGCGGCTTTCGCGGGCGACCTGGATATCGCCTTCCTTCAATTCCTCGATATCGATAAGGCCCAGGATGCCGTTGAGCGGCGTACGGATGTCGTGGCTCATGCGCGTGAGGAATGCCGTCTTAGCGGCGTTGGCGGCGTCGGCTTTTTCGCGCTCGGTTCGAGCGCGCACGAGCGCCCAGATGAGCAGGACGATGCTGACCGACAACATACCGATGAGGGTGGAGGCAACGGCGGTGCGGTTGCGATAAAGGAATTGAAGCGTGTTGGATTCCTGGGCCGTGTACGACGTAGAGGAGTAATTGCTTGCGGAGAGCGATTCTCCGGCATTGATGATGCCCTTGTTGATGATTCCCAGCAGCTCGGGCTTTCCGCGCGAAATCCAGCACGAGAGCTCGCAGGTGTCAGGGAGCTCGACCGTCTCGCAGTCCTCGAGATCATAACGATCGCCGAGGGTTTTTACGCGTGAACTGGGAGCGACGACGCAGCGCGCCGTTCCCCTCCTGAGGGCGTCGAACGCTTCATCGTCGGATCGGTATTCGGTCACGGTCGCTGTGGGGAACAGACTTTCAAGTACGTTTCGGTTGATAAACGATGATTTGGTACAGGCGATGTTCTGAAGATCTTTGTTCAGGTTGCTTCCGCTGTGGATGGCGGTGAGGGATATGGTCCCCAACGATACCGACTGCACAACGCCTGATTGCTCGGCAAACCAGTAATCTCGGTATACCGGCAGCGCGACGTCTATGCTTCCCTTTGACAGGGCCTTTGACATCATCTTGTAGCTATCAAAGGCGACGGTTTCGACCGTAATGCCAAATTTATCGTGCAACGTCGTCGCAAGCGATGCGAGCGAGCCTTCCATTTTGCCGTCTTCGTCTTCGTTGCAGTAGGGGAGTTTGCCCGTAATGTAGCCGAGCGTGATGGTGTTGTTGTTCGCCTTGAGCCAGGCGCGCTCATCGCCGGTGAGCGAGGATGATCCGCTGTTTTGCGCTGAATAGTTCGATTTGACCTCGTCGTTATAGCGGGGGTTGACGCGGTTGATTGCCGCCATTGCGGAGTTGATGTTGTCCATCAGGTCGGGGCGGCTTTTGGGAACGGCAAAGTAGTAGTCGCTCGAACCGACGTAGAACATGGGCGACGCCTCGGGCGACGAAATGGTGTCGTTCATGATGATGGCGTCGACCTCGCCGTTTGCGAGCGCGTCAAAGAGAACGGAGCCTCCGTCATACTCCCTGTATGTGCAGGCGATTCCCTCGTTGGCGAGCCACTGCTGGCCGACGATGGTTTGCATAACACCGGAGTTGTAACCGATGGTGAGACCCTGGAGTGCTTGAGGGTCACCCTTGGCCAGGTCGTCACGGTCGGGCCTGGCGTAGATGTAGTAGCGCTCGGTGCCCTCGGGGTTCGAGGAAAAGAGCAGCTTTTGGGCGCGTTCCTCGGAGTAGGAGATGTTGGGCATGAGGTCGATCTCGCCTGCCTCGAGCATGTCCATAAGCTCAGTGAAGGTGCCGGAGACGTATTCGTACCGCCAGCCGGGCGTGTAGTACGACAGGGTCTGGAGGTACTCGTAACCCCATCCCGAGAGACGCTCGCCGGGGGTGCCGTTCTGGAAGCCCTCGTTGTTGACGAGCCAGCCGACGCGGACCGTCTTGACTGGCTGACTAGAGTCATCGGCAAAAGCCTGGACAGGCGCGATGGAACTCAGTGCGGCAAGCGCGGCAAGCACAATGGCCAGGGCGCGACATATAACTGAACGAAGGACAGTGGCAGCTCTCACATGCAATCCTAACGAATCGAGACAATACCGCATAAGGATACCAGCTCAGCCTGCCCAGTCGGCAGCTGTACCGCTAAACGCTCCCGCCCGGCAGTCATCGGGGACGTTCTTAAACGACTAGTCATTGGGGACGTTCTTGTTTGACTGGTCATTTAAGAACGTCCCCAATGACTAGTTCCGTTTGCTGGGGAGGCGTGGGACAATACCGAGCGAACGTGATTGGTTGTCCGTGGAAGGGGTCGCGATGAAAAAGCTCAGGACGCTTGCCGATGTGCTGCGACAGGCTGGCTTTGCACGCATTACGGGCCTGTTTCTTATTTTCTATCTGCTTTGCTCGACGGCTGTCTGGCTGTCCGAGCCCACGACCCTCACGTTTGGCGATGGTCTCTGGTTTAGCTTTGAGACGGTCTCGACGATTGGCTTTGGCGATATCCCCGCTGAAACGCCGGTTGCCCGCGGCATTACCGTTATCCTAAGCGTCATCAGTATCTTCTATATCGCCATGCTTACGGGCGTGGCGGTGAACTACTGCAATACGCTTATCAAGCTGCGCCAAAAGGACACCATGGCGCGCTTTATGGACGATCTTGAGCATTTGGAAGAGCTCG
>USMH01000073.1 GCA_900555745.1 uncultured Collinsella sp. | reverse complement strand
ACCCACACAAAGCCGCTACACCTGTGACAGAGCTGTGAAGTGGTATCTATTGCTGGCGCAGGCCATGCCAAGGAGTGTCCCAGATTGCCGGCAGATAAGGAACGTCCCCAGGTGCCGGCCGCGGGCGTGACTTTCGTCCCGTTTGATACTCCGCTGGCCTAGATGTTCGTCATGTGCGCCCGTAAACGTGGGACAATGGCGTTGCTGGTATCACAGACAAAGGATGTGCCTATGAACGCCCCCGTTGCCAAAACCTGTCGGCAGCGCCGCCTGTTTGCGCGATTTGCTTCCGTCTGCGCACTCGTCGCGCTTGCATTGCTGCTACTGCCCGCCGCTGCACACGCCGACGGTTATTCCATGACCCAAACCTATATCAGTGCCACGGTTGAGGCCGATGGATCGCTGACCGTTGTCGAGGGACGCCAGTTTGATTTCGATGACGACATCAACGGCGTGTTTTGGGAGATCAATACGGGTACCAACCAGCAGGGCGGCACGGCGGGCGTCGACGTGCTGAGTGTCGAGGAAGAGGACACCGCGTTTAACAAAGTCGATAGCGCGAACAAGGGCGATTCTGGCGTCTACACGGTCGAGCAGACCGGTGACGGCGTAAGGATTAAGGTGTTCAGCCCCCACGAGAGCGGCGACAGCGCGATCTATTACGTGAGCTACACCATGACCGGTGCGGTCATGAACTGGGCCGATACCGCCGAGCTCTACTGGAAGTTTGTGGGCGACGGCTGGTCTGCGGATTCCGATGACGTCGAGATGGAAGTGCGCTTCGCAAATGCCGCTGCCGGGACGGCGGCCGTCAAGGGCGATAACTTCCGCGCATGGGGCCACGGCCCGCTGACGGGCGATGTATCGCTCGATGCGGACGAACCCATGGTCACCTATACCATTCCCTGCGTGCATCAGGGCGAATTCGCCGAGGCACGCATCGCCTTCCCTAGCGACTGGGTGCCGCAGCTTGCCGCTTCGGGCGAAGAGCGCATGTCAACGATCCTGAGCGAAGAGAAGGAATGGGCCGACGAAGCTAACGCCCGCCGCGCTCACGCTCGCATGATTGCCAATGCACTTGCCGTGCTAAGTGTTGTTGCGGCGGTGGTCTTTACCGGCACAATCGTTATGCTCAAGCTGCGCAAGCGCAAGCCCAAGCCGCTTTTCCAGGACGAATATTTCCGCGATGTGCCTTCGGCCGACCATCCCGCCGTGCTTTCGGCCCTCATGAGCTGGAACGAGGTGCCCGATCAGGCATATATCGCCACGCTCATGAAGCTCACTGACGACCGTGTGATCAAGCTGGAGCAGGCGACCGTGACCAAGGCCAAGAAGGGCCTGTTGGGGCGTGAAAAAGAAGAGCAGACGTATCGCGTGACTGTGAGTGATGCGGGCTGGAAGTCGGCCAAGGGCATTGACCGCATGGTGCTCAAGGTCTTCTTTGCCGGTGCTAAGCCCGACGAGAACGGCGATCGCTCGCGCACGTTTGACGAGCTGCAGCACTACGTCAAGCAGCACGCTACACCCGTGGGCGACAAGCTCGAGGACTATCAGAACACCGTTAAGGGCAAGTTGGCCGATAGCGAGTACGTTGCCTCGGACGGCATTGTTGCAATGGTGTTTTGCCTGGTTCTTGGTGTCCTGATTGCCTTTGTTCCCGTGGGATCCATCTTCTTTACCGATGGCGCACAGGCGAACATTACCGCCGCGGTTATCTCGGTGCCGATTGTGCTGGTGGGTATCGGCGTGGGCCTTACGTTCCGCCGCTTTACGCCGGAGGGCGCCGAGGTGGCGGCTCGCTGCAAGGCACTTAAGCATTGGCTCGAGGACTTCACTCGTCTAAAGGAAGCCGTCCCGGGCGATCTGGTGCTGTGGAACAAGCTGCTGGTGATGGGCGTGGCGCTGGGTGTTTCCAAGGAAGTGCTGCGTCAGCTTGCCGAGGCCGTGCCGCCCGAGGTGCGTGAGGCCGACGGCTTCTATGACAATTATCCCTGCTACTGGTGGTACTACCATCATTACGGTATCGAGTCTCCGCTCGATTCGTTCGATGACGTGTATCACGAGAGCATCCGTGAGCTGGCGTCGAGCTCCGACAGCTCGGGCGGCGGCGGAGGCGGCGGCTTCTCTGGCGGCGGAGGCGGCGGCGTCGGCGGAGGCGGCGGCGGAACGTTCTAGCGCGCTCTGATTTTTGGGATGGATCTTCTCCGGCGACTGCCGACGGATCCATCCCATTTTTATGCGCTCCCTACGAAGACTGTCCCCAACGACTAGTCACTGGGGACGTTCCTAAATGACTAGGTATGGCTGCCGGGTTTAGGCTGTTAGGTCGAGTTCGTAGAGGAAGCTTTCGCGCGGCATGTCGTGACGGCGCTCTTCGCGGTTGGCGCGGTGCGTGGCCGTGCGCTTAAAGCCGTGCAGCTCGTAGAACTTCCACGAGCAGTTGGAGTCGGTGTACAGGTGCGCCCTCGTCGCTCCAAGCGAGGACAGGTGCGAGACGGCGGCATCGAGCAGAACCGTGCCAACGCCCAGGCCATGGACATCGCGATCCACGGCAAGCAGCGTGACCTCGTTGTCGTGCGGCAACGGGCTGCTCTCGAGCAGGCGGTTGTTGGTTCGGATGGTTGCGCGCACAAACGAGAGATACTCGGCGCACGCATCGGGCTCTAGCTCACGCATCTGCGATAGCAGCGCGCGTTCGGTATCCATCCAATGCTCGTTGATAGTGGCGCCGGAGCTCTGTCCCGCACGCGCGAGCGAAATGCCACGCGCCTGACCGTCGATTACGGCAACCTGTGAAAACGTCGACGACGAAAGGCAATAGGCGAGGTCGCACGCGGCCTCAAGGCGGTTGTACTCATCGTTATCCGAATTGTTATGCCAAAGCTGCTGCAGAATCAGCGCGATGGCGTCGAAGTCTTCGGTATCAAACGGTCGGTAGAGAACCCGCGAGACCATGGTGCCTCTTTCTTTTGCGGATGCATATCGAGCACAGTTCTACCACGCCATTGGCATCTAATTATGGTGCCCCTGTGTTCCATGAACTCACCGTGCCCGGTGCCATGCCCATCCCCTCCGCTCGCAAACTTTTTCTGCACATGCGCCCGTTGCGGGGTGCATCGATGCGCTCGATGCGCTACATTAAATCAGTATTTTCAATGCCGCTGCGCGAGCGCTGCAGATCGACGTATCACCGACTCACAGAGCACGGCGGCGTACCAGACAGGAGGACTGCATGGGATCTGATGTGAAGATCGCACGCGCGTTGATCTCGGTTACCGATAAGACGGGCGTCGTCGATTTCGCACGGACGCTGGTCGATGACTTTGGCGTCGAGATCATCTCTACGGGCGGCACGGCTCGTGCCATCGAGGACGCGGGCGTTCCCGTAACCCCCATCGAAGAGTTCACGGGCTACCCCGAGATGATGGACGGCCGCGTTAAGACCCTGCACCCCAAGGTTCACGGCGCGCTGCTGGCCCGCCGCGATTCCGAGCAGCACATGCAGGAGGCCGCTGAGCACGGCATTAAGCTGATCGACCTGGTCGTCGTCAACCTGTACGAGTTCGAGAAGACCGTCGCCAACCCCGAGGTCACCTTTGCGGACGCCATCGAGCACATCGACATCGGTGGCCCCTCCATGCTGCGCTCTGCTGCCAAGAACGCCGCGAGCGTTACCGTCATCTCCGACCCGGCCGACTATGATGCCGTCCTGGCCGAGATGCACGAGACCGGTGGCTGCACCACGCTTTCCACCCGTCGTCGCCTGCAGGTGAAGGTCTACCAGACCACCGCCGCCTACGACACGGCTATCTCCCGTTGGCTTGCCGCCCAGGCAAGCGACGTGGCGGACACCTCTGCCAAGCTCGAGATCTCGCTGGAGAAGGTCGACGACCTGCGCTATGGCGAGAACCCGCAGCAGAAGGCCACGGTCTACCGCTTTGCCGAGGGCTGCGAGAACACCGCGAGCTCGCAGTTCCCGCTCGTGGGCTCCGAGCAGATCCAGGGAAAGCCGCTCAGCTACAACAACTATCTGGATGCCGACGCCGCCTGGAACCTGGTCCGCGAGTTCGACGAGCCTGCCTGCGTGATCCTCAAGCACCAGAACCCCTGCGGTTCCGCCGTTGCCGAGGACATCACAGCCGCCTACGACCGCGCCTTTGCCTGCGATCCCAAGAGTGCCTTTGGCGGCATCATCGCCTGCAACCGCGAGGTTCCCTTTGATCTGGTTGAGCACTTCGCCGATCAGAACAAGCAATTCGTCGAGGTCATCATCGCCCCGAGCTACACCGCCGAGGCACTCGAGCGCATGGCCAAGCGCCCCAACCTGCGCGTGTTGGCGACCGGCGGCGTGGACCACGGCGCCCAGGTGGAGCTGCGCTCCGTCGACGGCGGCATGCTGGTGCAGGAAGTCGACCACGTGACCGAGGATCCCGCGACCTTTACGTTCCCCACCGACCGCAAGCCCACCGACGCCGAGATGGCCGAGCTCGAGTTTGCCTGGAAGGTCTGCAAGGGCGTTAAGTCCAACGCCATCCTGGTCTCCAAGGGTAAGGCCGGCATTGGCATGGGCCCGGGTCAGCCTAACCGCGTTGACTCTGCGCTACTTGCCTGCGAGCGCGCCGAGGACTTCTGCGAGCGCGAGGGCGTGGAGAAGGGTGGCTTTGCCTGTGCAAGCGACGCGTTCTTCCCGTTCCGCGACAACGTCGACGTGCTTGCTGCACACGGCGTGACCTGCATCATCCAGCCCGGCGGCTCCAAGCGCGACGACGAAAGCATCCAGGCCTGCAATGAGCACAATATTGCTATGGTGTTTACGGGCGCTCGCCACTTCCGCCACTAAGTTCCGCCTTGGGACAAAATAATCTCCGCAAAAGACGGTCGCTCCGTTTGGAGGGCCGTCTTTTTGGTATAAGAGGACGGAATGACTAACACGAAAGGTATGACCATGCCCCAGATTGATGATGCCGAGCTGTTTGGCAATGCCGAGGATCAGCGTGCGTACGAGGACTTTTGCGCCAATCAGGAGGCGGTCGAGAAGTTTACGCTCGACAAGCCCGCGCTTGTCTGCCGTTGGCGCATGTCCAATAAAAAGGTGCCCATGCTCAACCGCCACATTCGCGCGCTGTCCGAGCGCCTGGTGCAGGGCGAGCCGCTTACCCATAACATGCTCAGCTGGGCCAAGCAGCACGTTGAGTGGTCGCTTGCCGAGGGCGATTACACCGCGCGCGACGGCGTGCTCATGCTGGTGATCGACGTTAACGGTAATGCCGCCATGACGGTGGGGGAGTACGAGCCGCTGGCCGACACGTCGGCCAAGGCGCTGCGTGCCCGTTCTGCCGAGGCTCGCTCCGAAGCCGACGAGACCGGCGTGGCGCCCGAGCTGCTCGCCGCCGTCAACAACGGCGAGCTTGCCTTTGTGGCGCCGGCGGACGAGTGCCTGTGCGGCACGGCGACGCTCATCGAGCAACTGGCCCAGACCAAGGGCATCCCGGTCACGCGCGTAGACATTCCCGCGCAGCTCAAGGGCGCCTTGTTCCTGGTGAGCGACGAGCACGGCGTGGTCCCCGCAATCGAGGCCGACGCCGCCGAGGCCGACGCCGCCACGGTCGCCTTCTTCGCCGAAGGCTACGAAAAGCTCCGTGCCCGCCGCTAAATGA
>USMH01000072.1 GCA_900555745.1 uncultured Collinsella sp. | reverse complement strand
CCACGACGCTGGAGCAGTTGAAGTCGAAGGACTCTGACGATGCGCAGGCGAGCTACGAGGCCGTCTCTGCTACGCAGGATGTCAGCTTTACGGCGCCGGTGGGCGAGGGCGCGCCTGATCCCGACGTTACGTGTCAGATTTCGGCTACGTGGACCTATCCCCAAGTAAAAGGCCAGGGCGTAGGTGTCGCCAAGTTCAACGAGGATATGATTCAGCTCGTCGCGGATGCACTTGATGCGAGTAAGCAGGCGACACCATATGATGAGGACAACCGTGTGACCACGATGTATTACGCTGAAATCGTCTCGATTGACGGCGATATCGCCTGCGTGCGAACCTACACCGATAGCTATCAACCTCCGTATCGCTCGGAGCAGGTGACGAGATCGGCATACTATAACCTCAAGACAGGCGAGCAGGTTTCGCTCGAGGACTCGCTCGCACAGCACGGGCTCTCGTTTGACACCCTCAAGAGTGAGGCTAAACAGGCGATTAAGGCTGCGAAAACTAATATGTATTCTTCATACGCCAATAGCTACGAAGATGATGACAACTTTACCGAGGACCATTTCTACTACGACGGCAAAGGCTATGTTGTGGTGCTCGATACCGGTGTATTTGACTGCGACGCATGGGGTACACACGATCTGGTGGCACATGCTTTTGACTCGAGCTATTCCAGCGGCCAGGACGTGACCCCCGAGTATCCTCGCTATACGTACACTCTTAACGAGTAAGGCGAGACTGCAGAAAGTGAACTGAACAGTCCCCGGTGACGCAAAACGCAGCGCCGCCGGGGACTTTTTGATGCAAATTGGCTCCGAAACAAGCTATCTGGGCCAGCCACGCCACGAAAAGCGCCCATCTACTACGTTTACCAGGGTTGGACCGACCATGGAGCGTTTTTTAACAATGCGGCAAGACGTTTACCTGCGGTTTTGTTAACACAGATAAGGCTATGGTTGGCACCCTTGGGTTAAACGTAGTAGATGGGCGCATTTTTTGGTTCACAGCCCAAGAAGAGGTCGTTACCCGCGCTGGAGGCCGAAGAGTCTGGCGTTGCGCTCGGCGACCATCATGTTGATATCGGCGATTTCCATCTCGCCGTCAATGTAGGGCTGGTAGGTGCCATATGGATCGCCGGCTCCCAAGCTGCAGCTTCCGCAGTTGTCGCAGCTGCCGTTGCCGCAGCCCGCGAGTGCTAGCTTGATGATCTCCTCACGTTCGGCACGCGTCGTGTCCTTGATGAGTTTGCTTTTTGCCATGGCATATCCTCGATTCGCTTGTGACCGTCGGCCGCGCATGTCTTGTAGATACCGGCGGGCTTTGCCCATCATAGGCTTTTGCGCGGGTAGAATGCATGGATAACTTGATGCTTACGGGCGACGGAAAGGAATCGTTGCATGGACCAGGATAAGACGACCGTAATGGGTGGCTACGGCTCCCCGCGGACGGGCAATGGCGCCGATGAGACCCGCATCGTGCCGAATCCCGGCTACGCTGCCCCCGATACGACGCAGGTGTCGGCCGATCCCACGCGCGTTGTGAATTACGGAAACGCAGCGCAGGACCCGCATGGTGTCTCATCGCAGAACCCCTACGGCAACGCGGCGGTAGACCCTTATGATGACCTGCTGCAAAATCCCATTCCACAACCTCAGCAGACGACATATATGCCGCGCACGGCACAGCCGCGCTACGAGTCGCGTGACCGGTATGCGCGCGAGCCGTATCGTGAGTATCCCAAGTCCATCCCTCAGTATGGCGAGGACGAGGAGAAGAAGCCTTCGCGTTCGTCGAGCGTGATCAAGAAAATCCTGATCGTGCTGGCGATCTTCTTTGCCCTGTCGGTTGTGTTTGCCATCGTGTCGGGCATGCTCAACAAGCGGGGCGCCACGACTGATACCACAGCCGAGCAGACCGAGACTACCCAGTCCGGCACTGTCGACCTGAGCGATATCCCGGGTCAGTACTGGTCCAACGCCAAGAAGCTCCTCAAGTCGCGCGGGGCCGATCTTTCGAATGCCGTGATTCTGACCGACGACGGCTCGACGCCCGTTGTCGATGCCAATTGGGTCGTGACGTCTGCCTACTATAACGACAACGGTAACCTCGAGATTCAGCTCACGCGCAAGGGCAGCTCGTCGGGTAATGCGTCCGGCGACCAGGGCGGCGCGGACAGCTCGAGCTCCAACACGCTGGAGGACCTGAGCAACAAGGCGCAGGAGCTGGGGGATAAGGTCCAAGAGCTGGGCGGCACGGCTCAGAACCTCGGCGATACCGCACAGAACCTGGGCGATATGGCAACGAACGCCTGGGATGCCCTGCAAAACGGCATTTCGGGCGCGCAGGGGAACTAGCGGCCGAGCGGCTAGAGCCTTAGCAGCTCAAACAAAAACGGGGCGCAGGATCGCGTGACCGGGCGCGTAGGCGCGTTGGTCGGCGGTCCTGCGTCCCGTTTTGCTGTCGATCACAGCTGCTCGGCCGGCCGGTCGGGCGAGCTAAAGCCGGAGTCAAATGTGACGACGCACGAGACATCGGGCCGGCGCTCGTGCACGATGCGCGTGACGAGCTCCAGCAGCTCCTCGTCGGATATGTCAAAGCCGTCGGGACGCACCAGGTCAAACGAAACGAACCCGTCGTGCTCGTGCAGGTCGTGGATGGAGAGCGTGGGGTCGATTTGCGCTATGCCGCGCTTGACCCAGCCACGCAGGTCGTCGCCGGTGGTGGCGATGGGGTCGCAGTGTAGCGTGATGTCGATGCCCATCTGATGCTTGATGTCGTGTTCGATGGTGTCCAGGATCTCGTGATGTTCAAACGCATCGCCCTCGCCGGGCATTTCCACGTGTGCGCTGGCAAATTGCCGACCGGGGCCGTAGTCGTGCACCATCAGGTCGTGCGTGCCTAGGACCTGCGGATACGACATGATCTTGTCGCGGATTGCCTGGACGAGCTTGGGGTCGGGCGCTTGCCCCAACAGCGGGCTGATGGCGTCGCGCACCAGGCCCATGCCGCTGATGCAGATGAAGATGCCCACGCCCAGGCCTGCCCAGCCATCGAGGTCAAAGCCGGTCGTCTGCGAAATAAGCGCTGCGGCCAGGACCGAGGCCGAGGTAATGACGTCGTTTTTGGAATCCTGCGCCGTGGCGATAAGCGTCTCGGAATCGATGCGGTTGCCCAGCGTGCGGTTGAACGCCGCCATCCAAAACTTGACGAGCATGGACAGGATAAGGGCTGCCATGGAGAGCGCCGAATACGCGGTGGGGGAGGGCTTGATGATCTTGGTGACCGACTCCAGGATCAGGTTGATGCCGACGGCGCAAACGAGAACGGCGACAAACAAGCCGGCGAGGTACTCGTAGCGGCCGTGACCATAAGGGTGCCCCTCGTCGGCCGGGCGGCTGGCAAGGCGGAATCCGAGCAGGCTCACGATGTTGCTCGAGGCGTCGGAAAGGTTGTTGAAGGCGTCGGCGATAAGCGAGACGGAGCCCGCGAGCAGACCGGCTATGCCCTTGGCCAGGCACAGTGTGATGTTGAGGCCAATGCAGATGAGGCTTGCGGCAAAACCCGCGTTGGTGCGGCAGGAGCTATCGACCGGCTCGCTTTCGCTGCCGGGAACAAGCGTATGTACCAGCCGATTTACAAATAGCATAACGATCGTCCTCACAATCATGTTTAAGGGGATAGTGTAGCTCGCACAGACGCAACGTGTACCGATGCTCAGAAAATGCAGCAATGGTCTGCCGGCGCTAACGGGCGCGAGGCGGAGGGGGCGACTGCCCACGCGCGTTCGAGTTCACTGCGCCTTCCCGTTCGACCGAGTGCTCCATTTTGGGCCACATGGGTATGGGCACGCGTCGATTTGCTCGACATACTTAATGTCGACAGCCCTGTGCAAAGGAGGACGTTTCCATGGACGAGATGTTTGCCATTAAATGCCAAAACTGCGGCGGCCCCATGTATTCGCACCAGGCAAAGCGCAGCTTTGAGTGCGCCTATTGCGAAACGGTTATTCCGTGGCAAGCGGACGCCGGGGAGCCCAAGAGCGCCCTGGGTATCCGTCATACGCCGCTGACGGTGGTTGACGGGCTGCTCAAGCTCACGCACGTCTCGCAGCTCGAGCGCCCAGAGGACCTGGACTGGTATTTCTTCAATGCGCACTGGCGCAACCAGTCGGTTCTGGAGCATCTGCTGTGGGAGGACCGCGGCACGGCGCAGGAGTTCCAAGAGGCGACGCACGTGAGCATTCCCTGCCCCTTCTGCGGCGCGTCCTTTGAGGGGTCATCGACCCAGCGCGTGTTTGAGTGCCCGTCATGCGGCAATAAGATCGGCGTTGCCGACCTGCTTAAGCCAGGGACGTTTAGCAAGCGCCTGACCATGGGCGTTGGCGCGGAGTATGTACCCGAGCAGGGTATTCCCTGCGAAATCTCACCGCAGCAGGCACGTGCCAACGCGCTGCAGCTGGTGCGCCAGTACCCCGACGCCTTTGCCGGTCACGACGTGGAAGACGCGATTCAAAACGACATGATGCTCTTCTACTTCCCCATGGCGCTGGCGGACCTGCGCATGATGGCGTCCTTCCCGGGCAAGGGCCTGAGCAAGGAGACCCTGGTGTACTACGAGGTGCTCGACTGGGCGTATCCGCGGGCAAACTACCTGGATGTTCGCCTTATGGGCATTCTGGAGCCGTGGGACTTTGCCAAGGTTGGGCCGTTTGACCCGGCCATGCAGGAAGGTGACTTCCGCGTTGTCTCCGTCGATGCGTCCACCAAGGACCAGGTGGTCATTGATAAGCTGGCGCTCGACGTTGCAGGCAACGATGCCGAGGCGGTGCTGGGGCTCAATAAAAAGAGCATCCGCGCCTGGGCGCGCAAGGTTCGCAAGCATAAGGACGGTCTGGTGATGGTGCCGGTCTACTTTGTCGATCGCCCGGCGTCGGATAGCCGCGACGGCGAGCAAGTGCGCATCGCCGTGAACGGCCAGACGGGTCGTGCGGCCGCGGTGGTGTTTAGCGGCAAACGCGAGACGCATGTGGTGGCACCGCTCAATCCGAGCGTGGTGCTGTCGAGCGAAAGCACCGTGCACGCCACGCCCATCGAGGTCAAATACGTTAAATCGCCCTTCCTATACCAGATCGTACGCCGCGGAGGCGGTGAACAGCCGCGACAGGTGGCAGCGGCGGCCGAGGGTTCCTACCGAGAGGAGAAGCCCAAACGCCGCGGCCTACTGGGTGCGCTATTTGGGAAGTAGGGGAGTGGCGCTGGTTAGCCTTATGACGCGATAGCTAGGGGCACGGGGCAGCTCGCAGGGGTGCGGGCCGCCCCGTTTTTTGTATTGCGGGGATATGGCATCCGAATGGTCGTAGGGTCTCAGCTAAATGGCTATTTAGAAGAGCTTTTGCTGGCAAAATACGACAAGATATTCCCTGTTAACGCGGACTTCACTGGAATCCTGTCTGATGTTGGTACGATTATCGGAGGAGCAACACCATCAAAGAAGAGGTCTGAGTATTACTGCTCAAATGGAATCGGCTGGATTACTCCACGCGACTTATCGAATACCAGCGATAAATTCATTGCCCATGGCGCGGATGATATAACTGATGAGGGCTATGCCTCGTGCAGCGCAAAGCTTTTGCCCAAAGGAAGCGTTCTATTT
>USMH01000071.1 GCA_900555745.1 uncultured Collinsella sp. | reverse complement strand
ATGCAAAAGTCTGCATGAAAAGGCCTCATGCAAAACTCTGCATGAGGCCTTATACGGACGTTTAGTTTTGAAGGGTGTTTTACAGCACTAAAATCCCTAGGTGCTCCAGCAAAATCTTGAGGCCGATGAGGATGAGCACAACGCCGCCCACGATGGTGGCGGGCTTTTCGTAGCGCGCGCCAAAGATGCGGCCAATCGCCACGCCGGCAACGGAGAAGATGAAGGTCGTGATGCCTATGAGCGACACGGCGGGAACGATGTCGACGGAAAGCGCGGCGAACGAGATGCCCACGGCCAGGGCGTCAATCGAGGTGGCGATGGCGAGGATCAGGTACTCGCCCAGGTCAATCTTTTCGGCATCCTTGCCGTCGCCTTCATCCTCGTCTTCGGTAAAGGCCTCCCACAACATTTTGCCGCCGATAAAGGCGAGCAGGATAAAGGCGATCCAATGGTCGATGGGTCCGATGATGCCCATGAATTGACTGCCGAGCGCCCATCCGATTACGGGCATGCCGGCCTGAAAGCCGCCAAAGAACAAGCCGAGCACCACGGCAACTTTAAGGTTGATCTTCTTCATGCCAAGGCCCTTGCAGATGGAAACGGCAAAGGCGTCCATCGAAAGGCCAACGGCGAGCAATACGAGCTCTGCGAGTCCCATAGTCTGGCTCCCTCTCTGCGGGCGGGCCCGCGTGTACCTCTTGGGGGAGTAACAAAAAAGACCCGTGGCGTACGCGTTGCGCGCACAGCCACGAGTCTCGTTCATTAAGGCAAGCCAGGCCGCATCGGCCAGTGTGTTGACTTGCCGCGCCACCGGAGGCGAACCCGATCACGCGACTACTCCCTCATTTATGCGAATCCCGATGCTACCACATAAGCAGCTCATTTGGATTGGGGCTCTCAGCTGTGTTCGCTCATTCTGTAAGCATCGAATTTTGCGGGCGTCACAGGGGCAAACCGTGAGAAACTTATTGACGTTTATGGAGCGTATACGATGGGAGCGATGCCTTGGATAAGAACGAGCTGCAAAAGCGTATGGAACAGGCCATTCGCCTGACGGCACCTGGCCAGCCGATCCGCACCGCCCTCGACATGATCATTGCTGGTCACCTGGGCGCCCTTATCTGTGTCGGCGACACCGAAAACGTGCTCGCCGCCGGTAACGACGGCTTCCCGCTCAACATTTCGTTTACCTCGAACCGCCTGTTCGAGCTTTCCAAGATGGACGGCGCCATCGTTATCGATGGCGACCTCACCCAGATCCTGCGCGCCAACTTCCACCTCAATCCCGATCCCTCGCTCGCCACGAGTGAGACGGGCATGCGTCACCGTACTGCCGCTCGCATGTCGGTGCTCACCGATGCCATCGTGATCTCGGTTTCGGCTCGCCGTGCCGTCGTTAACGTGTACGTTCACGGCAAGAGCTACGAGATTCAGCCCGTCACCACCATCATGAGCTCGGTCAACCAGCTCGTCGCCACGCTTCAGACCACCCGTCAGTCGCTCGATCGCTCCTTGCTGCGCCTGACGGCCCTTGAGCTCGACGACTACGTCACGCTCGCCGACATTACCGGTATTTTCTCGAGCTTCGAGATCATGCAGCAGGCAAAGACCGAGCTTAAGGATTGCATCGTCAAGCTGGGTAACCAGGGCAAGCTCGTGCAGATGCAGCTCGAGCAGCTCGCGGGCTCCAGCATGGATACCGAATACGACTTGATGATCCGCGACTACGCAAGCGATTCCTCTGAGGCCAACGCCGAGAAGATTCGCGCCGAGCTGAGCCGTATGACGCCTAAGGACCTGTCCGACCCGCAGCACGTGGCGGCAGTTCTGGGCTATGACGACTTGGACGAGGACTCCGTCATGACGCCGCTGGGCCTGCGCACGCTTTCGCGCGTGTCCGTCGTGCGCGACGGCGTGGCCGAGAAGATCGTTGACGAGTACGGCTCGCTGCAGGAGCTCATGGACGACATCAGCGAGGATCCGGAGCGCTTGGGCGACTTTGGCGTCAACAACCCTGCCATTCTTGCGGACTCGCTGTACCGCATGAAGGGCACCAAACAGGGGAACGCATAATGGCGCCCGTATGCGCCGTGGTCGTTGCCGGCGGCAGCGGCCAGCGCTTTGGAAATCCCGGCGGCAAGCAGCTCGTTAACGTGGCGGGCCGTCCGCTCATGAGCTGGTCCATCCGCGCGTTCGATCGTAGCGACAAGGTCGGCCATATCGTCGTGGTTTGCCCTGCCGAGCGCCGTGCCGAGATGCGCCGCCTGGCCATCGACCCGTTTGACTATGACACGCCCATCAGCTTTGCCGATGCCGGCGATACCCGTCAGGATTCCACCCGTGCCGGCGTGCATGCGGTTCCGGCGGGTTTCGAATATGTCGCCATCCACGACGGCGCTCGTCCGCTCATTACGACCGAGGCCATCGACCACGCTATCGACGTGCTCGTGAGCGACCGTGCCCTCGACGGTGTCGTGTGCGGTCAGCCCGCGATCGACACGCTCAAGATCGTTGACGGCGATAATATCGTCGAGACGCCGCCGCGTGAGCTCTACTGGGCAGCGCAGACGCCGCAGATCTTTAGCGTCGATGCTATGAAGCGCGCCCATGCTGCAGCCATTGCCGAGGGCTTTATCGGCACCGATGATTCGTCGCTGGTCGAGCGCATGGGTGGGCGCGTCCGCTGCGTCCAGAGCCCGCGCGATAACCTTAAGGTGACGGTGCCCGAGGACCTGCGTCCCGTAACCGCGATTCTGCTTGGCCGCATGGCCGAGGGAGAGGACCTTCCCCATGTTCAGTAACCTGCGCATTGGCCATGGCTACGACGTTCACCGTCTGGTGGAGGGGCGTCGATGTATCATCGGCGGTGTCGACATTCCCTACGAGCGCGGCCTGATGGGCCACTCGGATGCCGATGTGCTCGCGCACGCCTTGGCCGACGCCATTCTGGGCGCCTGTCGCGGGGGAGACATCGGCAAGCTATTCCCCGATACCGACCCCGCCTATGAGGGTGCTGATTCGATGGTGCTGCTCGCTCGCGTGATGGGCTATGCGCGCGAGCTGGGCTTCGAGTTTGTCGATGCCGATTGCACCATTGCCTGTCAGCAACCCAAGATCACCCCGCACCGCGATGCCATGCGCGCCAACCTTGCCCATGCCCTGGGCGTTGACGTCGAAAACGTGGGCGTCGCCGCCACTACGACCGAAAAGCTCGGTTGGGAAGGCCAGGGCGAGGGAATCGGCGCCTGGGCCGTCTGCCTGCTACAGAAAACCGTTAAGGAGTAACGAATGCGTATCTACAACAGCGCTACCCATAAAAAGGAAGAGTTCCAGCCCATCGAGTCCGGCAAGGTCCGCATGTACGTGTGCGGCCCCACGGTCTACGACAACATCCACATCGGCAACGCCCGCACGTTCATCAGCTTTGACGTAATTCGTCGCTGGCTCATCGCGAGCGGCTACGAGGTCACATTCGCCCAGAACCTCACCGATGTCGATGACAAGATCATCAAGCGCGCCAACGAGCAGGGCCGTACGGCCGCCGAGGTCGCGACGGAGTTCTCCGACAAGTTCATCGGCGTCATGCGCGCCGCCAACGTGCTCGATCCCGATGTGCGCCCCCGCGCCACCAAGGAGATCGGCCCCATGATCGCCATGATCAAGACGCTCATCGAGCAGGGCCATGCTTACGCCGCCGATAACGGCGATGTGTACTTTGCCGTGCGCAGCGATCCCAACTATGGTCAGGTCTCGGGCCGCAACATCGACGACCTTATGGTTGGCGCGCGCATCGAGGAGAACGAGGACAAGAACGACCCGCTCGACTTTGCCCTGTGGAAGGCCGCCAAGCCCGGCGAGCCCAGCTGGCCGAGCCCCTGGGGCGAGGGCCGTCCCGGTTGGCACACCGAGTGCGCCGCCATGGTGCACCGCTACCTGGGCACCCCGATTGACATCCACGGCGGCGGCTCCGACCTTGCCTTCCCGCATCACGAGAACGAGTGCGCCCAGGCCACCTGCGCCTGGCACCAGGGCTTCTCCAACACCTGGATGCACACGGGCATGCTGCTGGTAGACGGCGAGAAGATGTCCAAGTCGCTCGGAAACTTCTTTACGCTGGCCGAGGTGCTCGAGCAGCACTCTGCCGCGGCCCTGCGCCTGCTGATGCTGCAGACGAGCTATCGCTCGCCGCTCGACTTTTCTTGGGAGCGCCTGGAGGGTGCCGAGAACTCGCTCACGCGTATCGCCGGTACGGTCGAGAACCTGCGCTGGGCCGCGAACCATGCGACGGCCGATGCCGATGAGGCAGCATCCGAGGCGTTTGCCGCCAAGGCCGCCGAGACCCGCGCCGCCTTTAAGGAGTGCATGGACGACGACTTTAACACCGCCGGTGCCATGGGCGCCGTCTTTGGCTTTGTCACTGAATGCAACCAGTACCTGGAGCAGGCGGGCGACGCTGCCGACAAGGCCGCCGCGCTTGCCGCCGCCGACACGCTGGCCGAGTTGCTCGATACGTTTGGCGTCGAGCTTCCCGAGCCCAAGGTCGAGCTGCCGCTGGGTCTGCTGGGCGTTGCCGCCGGTCTGGTTGCCTATACGGGCGACGACGTGGACGAGGCTGCTGCCAAGATTCTCGAGGCCCGCGCCGAGGCCCGTGCCGCCAAGAACTGGGATCTGGCAGATGCCATCCGCGATCAGCTCAAGGACCTGGGCCTGACGATTGAAGATACTGCCGCCGGCACTCGTATCAAATCTCTCTGATCCCCGCGGGTTTCCCAAGCACCCGACCTTGCCGTTCAAACCGTCGCTCGCGTACTCAAGTACGCGTCGCTCCTCTTTCACGGCAATCTCGGGCACTTGGAAAACCCGTACCGACCGCCCGAATTAATATTCATGGGCGGTCGTTTATTTTGTTTCGTTTGATAGTTGTATTTAGGAGGTCACTTTATGGCCGACAATCGCAAGCGTGCGCCTCGTGGCGGCAAGCAGGCTGCTTCTGGCTCGCGTCCGATTCGCCGCAATGACCGCGCTGCCGCTCCCAAGGGCCAGCGCGATCGCACCCAGGCCGCACGTCCGCAGCGCGATCGCAACCGCGACGCTGTCCAGGCTCCCAAGGGCGAGTTTATCGAAGGTCGTCGTGCAGCCGCCGAGGCGCTGCGCACTGGTTTTCCCATCAAGTGCGCGCTCATTGCCGAGGGCGGGGAGCGCGATGCCGCCTTGTCGCGCCTGGTCGACGATCTCAACGCCGCGGGTGTCCGCATTAAGTACGTGCCACGCGCACAGCTCGATGCGCTATCGAGCCACGGCGCTCACCAGGGCGTTGCGCTCGAGGTTGGCAACTTCCCTTACGCCGATGTCGCCGACATTCTCGACCGCGCGGGTGACGGACCGGCGCTCGTCGTCGTGCTCGACCATGTGACTGACGACGGCAACTTTGGCGCCATCGTGCGCTCCGCCGAGGTTGTGGGCGCGGCTGGCGTCGTCATCGCTAACAAGCGTGCCGCCGGCGTGACCGTGGGCAGCTACAAGACTTCAGCCGGCGCCGTCATGCATCTGCCTATCGCACAGGTGCCCAACATCGCCCGTGCGCTCGATGGTCTTAAGGCCGCTGGCTTTTGGGTGGGCGGTGCCTCCGAGCACGCCGAAGGTAGTTGCTGGGATGCTCCCTTCGAGGGCCGCGTGGCGCTCGTCATGGGCTCCGAGG
>USMH01000070.1 GCA_900555745.1 uncultured Collinsella sp. | reverse complement strand
CGCCGCAGCATCCGGGCGAATCCGGACACCGCGGCGGCGCAAATGAAGCAGAGATTGGGGTCGCTGACTAGTCCGCGAGCTTCTCCACCTGGTCGAGCATCTTGCCAAGCTTAGCCTTTGCCTCGGCCTTGACCTTCTCAGCTTCTTCGTGAGCCTTCGCCTTCTGGGCGGCCTTTTCCTCGGCCTCGGGGTCGACAACGATCAGATTGGACGCATCGTGCTCGACCAGCTTGAGCGCATGCTCGGGGCACACCTTGACGCAGGCTCCGCAACCTAGGCAATACGTGGACTCCAGTGCAAAGCGACCGCTTCCCACCAAATCGCAGGCAAACGTGGGGCACACGTTGACGCACTCGCCGCACGACGTGCACTTGTCAAAATCGCATTCCGGTGTGCTCACCTGCATATTCTGGGCAAGCTCGGGGTGGTTCTGCAGCGTCGAGAGCACCAGCTGCCGCCCGTGCGTGAGCGAACGGCGACGCTTGGTCGTCGTGGTGCCGCACATGGTGTTGAGTGTGCGCTCGAGCTGCGTGATCTGGTGACGGTGGGCCTTCAACTTCTGCGTCACCGAAGCCAATGCCGCAGTCGCCGGGTTGAGCTTAGTCACGGTTAGGCCCGTGGTGCGGGCAATCTTATCCATGTACTCCTTGCGCTCGTACTCGCGGCGCTTATGGCATTTGAGGCTCTTGGGGTCGACCTCCAGGCCCATGCCCGTACCCGCCCACTCCTCGGCCTTCGCAATCGCCTCGCCCAGAGTGTCCTCACCGCCGGTGTTGCGGCATTTATCGCACACGCCCAACGGCAGGTACACACTCACGTTGGGATAGTCCGCCAGTACCGAGAACCAGGTCTCGGCCGTAATATCGCCCACGCAGGCAACGACGACCTCGTTTTCGCGCGGCATACGCTTGAGGGCGCGCGTGCAGGTGACGTAAGCGGTCTCATGGCTCGTAGCAGCGGAGACGATATCGTCATACAGGTTTTTAGGCGCCAGGCGCGGCGAGATGATCGCCTCGGTCGGACAGGCAGCGGCGCACAGGCCGCACTTGCGACAGGAGTCGAGGATCTCGATGGCGTCCTCCTCGACCTCGATAGCATTGACCGGGCACACGTCCATGCACGCGGTGCAGCCGCTCTTTTCGTTTTTGCAGGTCAGGCACGGAATGGTGTTGCCGCGCGGGCGCTCCTTGTAGTCGGCAGGATTCCACTGCGGCGCCGACGGATCGAGTGCATCGGTCACGCCGCCAAGCGGGTTTTTAAGAAAGTCGAAACCCTTGCTGATCTCGATAATGTCATCAAACAGATCGTGTTCCTGCGCCATGCGCGGCCCCTCCCTGAGCAGTGCAAACAAGCAAGAGATAATGATACGCTATCGGCCCACGCCTCGGGCAAATTACACGCGGCGCACCTTTGAGGCAAATAGTCTATGGCCTATCGTCGCCTCGATTGCACAAGATCGATCAAGCGCCTAGCTATGCCTCGCGCATGAGCTGCACGAGCTTTTGTCTGGTCACCTTGGCCTGTTCGTTAGCCATATTGCGTTCGTTTCTAAAGGCCGCATCTGCAACGCTCATCAGGTCGGCATCGGAAATCTCGCCAAGGCCCAGCCCCTCGAGCGTCGTCGGCAGACCGACGCGCTGGCAAAACTCGAGCACCTGATTAAGCTCGGGCGCACGCTCCAGGCGCAGCTGCACCGCCAGGCCAAATGCCACGGCCTCACCATGCATGGCCTTGCACTCGGGCAGAATCGTCAGGCCGTTGGCTATGGCATGGGCAAGCGCTAGGCCACCACTCTCAAAGCCAACACCCGAGAGCAGAATATTGCACTCGATCAGGCGCTCAACCGCTGGCGATGTACGGCCCTTTTTGAGATCGCGCTTGGCAGCGACGCCGCACTCCATGAGTGTGTCATAGCAGGCACGAGCCGCAACCAAGGCCAAGTGTCCCGGCGCGCCACCGTGCTCGTTGGCGCCGTGCGCCGCGGCGCACGAACGCGCCTCGAAATACGTTGCCAGCGCATCGCCCATACCAGCGACCGTCATACGCAGCGGGGCCGCCGCGACCACGTTGGTATCGACCACGACCAAGTCTGGATTCTTCTCGAGCATCAGGTAGCGGTCGAACGACCCATCCTCGTGATACAGCACCGAAATCGCGCTGCACGGACCGTCCATCGACGCCGCCGTGGGACATACGCACAACGGCAACTCGGCATAAAACGCAACGGCCTTGGCGATATCGAGCATCTTGCCGCCGCCAATGCCCACCACCATGTCGCAATACTCGGCCCGGGCTTCCTTGGCCATTTCGACAACGGCATCTTCCGTACACGGACCGTTGTAAATCTTAAAGAACGGCTCGCTTAGATCTTCATCCAGAAATCCATCGACGATCTGCCTGCACAGCCGATCCTCGGTGCCCTGGTCAAACAAGACATAGGCAGCGCAGCCCAACCATGACAAATACCTGCCCTGACGCGAGAGCTCACCCGGCCCCTGAACATATCGTCCGGGACCGCCATAAACCATGGGAAGCGCCATACGAGAATCCGCCCTTTCATCAACAACAATTGGTGCAAAGCAACCTGACCCCTTTGCACCATAGCAAAAAGGGGCAAAGCCGTCTGCCGGCTTTGCCCCTTCCTTAGCTTGATTTACTCATCCATGAGATAGTAGTGGCCCAGCGCGTCGGCACCCAGGATGGCGTTTGCGACCATCTCGGGCGTCACCTCAAACGGCATGTTGCACATGGTGTCATCGGGCGCGCAGGCGGCCTCGGCAACAATCATGGCCTGCTCGCGCGTAAGCTCGGCAACGCCAAGTTCCTTCATCGTGACCGGTAGGCCCAGCTCAATGCAGAAGCCCAAGACTTCCTCGAGCTTCTCGGTCGGGGCATCCTCGAGTACCAGCTGGACGATGGTGCCAAAGGCGACCTTCTCGCCGTGATACATGCCGTGGCACTCGGGCAGCATCGTCAGGCCATTGTGGATGGCATGAGCAGCAGCAAGGCCCGAGCTCTCAAAGCCAATGCCCGAAAGCAGCGTATTGGCCTCGATGATATGCTCGACGGCAGGCGTGAGCGCACCCTTCTCCAGCGCGACCTTGGCCTTCACGCCATCGGCCATAAGCGTCTCGTAGCAGAGCTTGGCGAGCGCCAGACCAGCCATACCGCCCTTGCCGCCGGCGCAAGTGCCACCGTCGGCATCGTGCGTCGCCTGGGCCTCAAAGTAGGTTGCGAGCGCATCGCCCATACCGGAAACCGTCAGGCGCACCGGGCTCGCCGCGATAACCGTCGTATCCATCAGGACAATGTTGGGGTTTGCCTTAAGGAAGAGGTACTTGTCGAACTGGCCGTCATCGGTATAGAGCACCGAAAGCGCCGAACACGGGGCGTCGGTCGAGGCGATGGTGGGACAAATGATAACCGGGGACTCCAGGTAATAGGCGACGGCCTTCGCGGTGTCGAGGATCTTGCCGCCACCGACGCCGACGATGATGTCGCAACCGTTGTCACGGGCGAGCGCAACCAGGCGATCGACCTCGCCCTTGGAGCACTCGCCGTTAAAGTCCTCAAACAGCAGCTCGGCCTTGGCCTCGGCAAAGCCGCCCTCGATCTTGGCACCAACGCGCTTCTTGCCCGAAGGCGTCACGATGACGAGGGCCTTAGCGCCGAGCGGCTCGACATAGGAGCCGAGCTTGGCGAGCTCGTCCGGACCCTGGATGTACTTGCTGGGGCTATTGAAGATTGCAGCCATAACTATCCCATTCTCTAAAAAAGAAAGGGGCTCCGTACGGATACGTGCGGAGCCCCTCGTTACGATAACAAGAGTCGATTAGAAATCGATGTCGGTGTCGTAGTAGCAGGCCTTGAGGATCTTCTCGAAGTCGGCAGCCTTGGTCTCGCGCGGGTTCTCGGGCGTGCAGGCGTCCTGCTCGGCGTTCGCGGCGATCTCGGGCAGCTTGGCGAGGAACTCCTCCTCGGAAACCATCTGCGGGTTCTCGGCGTCGACCTTCACGCCACCATTCGCGTAATCCTTGATGGACTGCGGAATGTTGAGCTGGTCGTTGAGGTCGCGGATCTTCTGGACGAGCGCAGCGATGAGCTCCTCGTTGGTCTCGCCGGGAAGGTGCAGGATCTCCTTGGCCACGTAAGCGTAACGCTCGGCAGCACGCGGGTCCTTGGAGTTCCACTGGATGACCTTGCCCAGGTACATGGCGTTAGCAGCACCGTGGATGATGTGGCCGTTCTCGAAGGCAGCACCGGTCTTGTGAGCCATGGAGTGAACGATGCCGAGCAGGCCCGAGGAGAAGGCGATACCGGCGATGCACTGAGCCTCGTGCATGTGCTGACGGGCCTCATGGTCGCCAGCATAGGACTTGGGCAGCCACTCGACGATCTCGCGGATGCCGTGCAGAGCGTTGGCGTCGGTGAACATAGAGGCGCAGGTGGAAACGTAGGCCTCCATGCAGTGGGTCAGAGCATCCATGCCGGTGTGAGCGCACAGCTTGGCGGGCATGGTGTAGGTGAGCTCGGGGTCGACGATGGCGACATCAGGGGTGATGTTGAAGTCGGCCAGCGGGTACTTGATGCCCTTTTCGTAATCCGTGATGACGGAGAATGCGGTGACCTCGGTAGCAGTGCCGGAGGTAGAGGAAATGGCGCAGAAGTGAGCCTTCTGACGCAGCTCGGGGAAGCTGAACGGCTGGATAATGTTGTCGAAGGACTCCTCGGGATACTCGTAGAAGACCCACATGGCCTTAGCAGCATCGATGGGCGAACCGCCGCCGATAGCAACGATCCAGTCGGGCTCGAAGTCGCGCATAGCGGCTGCGCCCTTCATGACGGTCTCGATGGAGGGATCGGACTCGACGCCCTCGAACAGCTTGACCTCCATGCCGGCCTCTTTGAGGTCGGCCTCAACGTCCTGCAGGAACCCGCCGCGGCGCATAGAGCTGCCGCCAGAAACGATGATGGCCTTCTTACCCTTGAGGTTCTTCACCTCGTGGCGAGCGCCCTCACCAAAGTACAGATCGCGAGGATTGGTAAAACGTCCCATACTGTGCCTCCTAAACAAGCCCCTCTTAGACTTGCGTATATAACGGAGCACCCAATTGGCTCCGTTAGGACCGGTTTGCGCGTTGCCGGCGATGACAATGCGCGATGTCTAAACGTCTCAACGCTCAGACAAACACTATTTTACCGTTCTGGTTGGTCAGTTATTCACCTAAAGCCGCCAATGATGAAACGTTTTTTCTATCCCTGAAGACCCTTGTGCGGCATTCATACTCCCAAGCTGGGCAAACGTTTTATCAAGGTTGACTACATATCCCGGGCAGGACCGTGCCCCTCCAAAATATGCACCGTTCGCCGCCAAAAATCGACCGTTTGCGGCACCGTGATACCACTCGGTCGTCCAAGGTGCCGACATTTGTGCGACATCCGTCTTCGTGGTGCAAAGGTGCAAGTCCAAGTGCGGCACCCCCGGTGTGCCACATGCGGGTAAACTAGAACCTTATATAGAAACATTTGAACCCTAACCGCAGCAAAGGAGGCCCCATGGCATTCGATCCCATTCAAGAGGATTGCCATCGCCTCGTTCTTGAGGCCTTGCGCCGCGACAATATCCCGCTCACCGACGGTGCCGCCGTAGAGCGTCTGATGGAACAATTCACCCGCAACCCCGCACCGCTCATCGTGCACGACCGCGACCGCGCCGGGCACCTCATTGCCAAGGTGGTCGAGGCTGTCGACTACCGCATTCCCTTTATCCCTGACGATAC
>USMH01000069.1 GCA_900555745.1 uncultured Collinsella sp. | reverse complement strand
CAAGCAGATCTTCATCACCGAAAACGGCATGGGCTACAAGGACCCCTACAAGGACGGTTTTGTGGACGACCAGCCGCGCATCGACTACATCGAGCAGCACCTGCGCTGGTTGCTCAAAGCCATGGAGGTGGGCGTCAACGTGGGCGGCTACTTCCTGTGGAGCCTGCAGGATCAGTTCTCCTGGACCAATGGCTACAACAAGCGTTACGGCTTCTTCTACGTCGACTTTGAAACCCAGAAGCGCACGCCCAAGGCGAGCGCATACTGGTATAAGCACGTGGCGCAGACCCGTCGTCTGGACTAGCGGCTTGCGACGAGCGGTTGGCGGAGTTGCACCGCCCACATAACCTGTCCCCATTTCTCAGCCGGGGGCGGCACGTCACACGGCGAGCCGCCCCCGACCTTTTTGTTCAGGTCGGAAGCCGTTCGTCTCAATCTGTAACATCTAGCTGAGTTTTTTGGTCCTAGCTGTTACAGATTGAGACGAACAGGATTGCTCTTTCCGAAGAATCTAAATCTGTAACACGTAGCCCGCTTTTGACCGTCTACCTGTTACAAATCGAGACAAACGGAGTAGGACCTAACCCCGTATGTCCCTAACAGTCGAGCGTTCGACCAGCGTACTCGGCACATGAATCGCCTCGATAGACGAGCTCTCTCCAATCGCCGCCTCAAACGCAAGCTTACCGACACCGCGCAAATCAAATCGCAGCGTCGTCAGCCGATTGTGAGGAACAAGTCCCTCGAGTGCGTCGTCGATACCAACCACGCTCACGTCGTCGGGCACGGACAGGCCCGCGTTCTCGAGCGCGGCGATAACGCCCAGCGCCATCTGGTCATTTGCCGCAAGCACGGCAGTCGGCGCCTGCGACCCGCCGGCAAGCACCTCGGCCGCAATCCGCTCGCCCATGGCGTACCCACTGTCCGCACTCCAATCGCCACGCAGCATCGGAGCGGCATCGACATGAGCACGACCCAGCGTATCGCGCCAACCGGCCTCACGAAAACGCGAGGAAATCGAGTTTTCCGGACCCGCCACAAACCGCATATTCGAGTGACCATGTTCCAGCAGATAATTGGTCAACAGCTCGCACGAACCATACTGGTCGGAGTCGATCGTCGTGCAGCGCGGATGCGCATACATGGACAGGATGACCGTTCGCACTCCCGGCTGGGGAACAAACTCCTCAAAATCGGGAGCCATGCGGTTCATGTTGAGAATCATGCCGTCGACGGGTCGCTCGACCATGCGGCGCGAGGCATCGGCAAGTGTATAGGGCTTGTCGCCGCCCATCTCGATCATAGTGACGGCAAAATCGTGCTCGCGCGCCGCTTGCATGATACCCTCGAGCGTCGCCAGGTTACCGACACGTGTGATGTTGTACATGCACAGGCCAATAGAACGATACGACCCGCCGCGCAACGCCGCTCCAGCAAAATTGGGACGAAAGCCCAGCTCTTCCATGGCGGCCAGCACACGCTTGCGCGTCTTTTCCGTCACGTTGGGCATACCGTTGACCACGCGAGACACAGTCTGGCGGCTCACGCCAGCGAGCGCCGCAACCTCTGCCGCGCTCGCCGAATGACCATTCCTTGTCTGCTGAGCCATGCCTTCCACGCTAACCTGCTTCCCAACTATTCCCCGCGCCCATGGCGCATCGTACATACATCGATAACGTGCTCATGATACCCGAGCCATATACCACAACATGAAAACTTCTGTCAATCAAAACCGCTTACCGAACAAATACAACCGTTCGCGGATGTTTGAAGTTGTTTTGTTTCTATACATCCCAGCCGGATGTTAACGTGCTCATTGTCAAATGTTCACGTGCTCATTTTGGTTCTAATCATTTTAAGATAGTGTTTATCGGGCTTTTTCACCGCTGAACGCTAACCAGGGAGCCTCCTGAGCGCAAACGCACAATATCGAACAGCGAGACGAGAGGGTGTATGCATATGTCTTTGCTAAACCGCGTACAGCAGCTGCCGAAGGGCTTTGTTTGGGGCGCCGCAACCGCCGCGTACCAAACGGAAGGTTCCACGAAGGTGGCAGGCAAGGGTAAGACCATGTGGGACGATTACCTTGTCGCCCAGGGTCGCTTTTTGCCCGACCCGGCCAGTGATTTCTACAACCGCTACGAGGAGGATATCCGCCTTTCTGCCGAGCATGGACTCAACGCCATCCGTGTGTCCATCGCCTGGACCCGCATCTTCCCCAACGGCGACGATGCCGAGCCCCTCGCCGAGGGCGTTAAGCACTACCACGAGCTGTTCGCCTGCTGCAAAAAGTATGGCGTCGAGCCCTATGTGTCCCTGCATCACTTTGACTCCCCCGCCGCCCTGTTCAACCAGGGCGACTGGCTCAACCGCAAGACCGTCGACGCCTATGTGCGCTATGCCGAGTTCTGCTTCCGCGAGTTCCGCGAGGTCAAGAATTGGTTCACCATCAACGAGCTCATCAGCCTCTCGCACTCCCAATACATCCAAGGCAACTTCCCGCCCAACCATCACTTTGATGTGACGAGCGGCATCCAGAGCCAGCACAACGAGCTCGTTGCCCACGCCCGCGCCGTCAACCTGTATAAGGATCTTGACGAGACCGAGCACCTGGGCGGACGCATTGGCATGGTCAACGTCCTGACGCCGGCATATCCTGCCACAGACTCGCCCGCCGACCAGCACGCCGCCGACCTGTACAACGCCTTCTACACCGACTTCATCATGGACGGCGCCTTCCTGGGTCACTACTCCGCGCGCACCCTCTCACTCATCAACGAGATTCTGCGTGCCAACAACGCCACGCTTACGGTTGAGGACAGCGACATGGAGGAGCTCGCCAAGGCGGCGCCCCGCAACGATATGTTCGGCCTCAACTACTATCAGTCGGCGTTTATCGCCGCCTACGATGGCGAGTCCACCAACAGCTTTAACGGCACCGGAGACAAGGGCACCTCGTGCTTTAAGTTTAAGGGCGTCGGGCAGCAGGTCGATATGCCGGGTATCCCCACCACCGACTGGGATTGGCTCATCTACCCGCAAGGCCTCTACGACACGCTCAAGCACATCAGCGCCACCTATCCCAACCTCCCCGTCATCTATATCACCGAAAACGGCCTGGGCCACAAGGACCCCGAGCCCGACGCAAACGGCATCGTCGCCGATCCCGAGCGCATCGACTTTGTCGACCAGCACATGGAGAAGGTGCTCCGGGCGCGCGCCGAGGGCGTCGACGTCCAGGGCTACTTTATCTGGAGCCTGCAGGACCAGTTCTCGTGGGCCAACGGCTATAACAAGCGCTACGGCCTGTTCTACATCGACTTCGACACGCAAAAACGCTACATCAAGCAGTCGGCACTCTGGTACAAGGAGCTCGCCGACACTATGGCGGACGCGCAGTAGCGCATCGCCTCGCTTTCCCCCGAGAGGGGAGCGGCCCTATGCGATACAAACCCAGCCGCTCCCCTCTCTCCCCCTGGGACCGACCCCGCCTGCACCCGGGCTTTTAGCAAGCGGGAGACCATATAGGTTTTCAACGTCCATGCCATTAAGATTTCATGCAAAGAGGAGCGTGAACTATGGAATCGATCGTTAAGTTCTTGGAGAAAGGTCAGCCGTACTTCGACAAGGTCTCTAAGAACATCTACCTTCAGGCCATTAAAGACGGCTTTTTGGCAGCAATGCCCATCATCCTGTCTTCTTCTGTCTTCCTGCTTATTTCGACCCTGCCGGGCGTTGTCGCCACGGTCGGCGGCTTTACGCTGCCCGACTGGTGGAACGTCGACGTCGTGAACTTCTGCAACAAGGTTTACAACTTCACGATGGGCGTCGTGGGCATCATGGTCGCCGGCACCACCGCAAGCGCGCTGACCGGCTCCAAGAACCGCCGCATGCCTGCCGGCAAGGCCATCAACGCCACGAGCACCATGGTCGCCGCCATGTGCGCTATGCTCATCTTGGCCGTTACCCAGACGAGTGCCAAGATCGACGGCGCCGATGTCTCGGTGTTCTTTACCGACAACATGGGCACCAAGGGCCTACTGAGCTCCTTTGTCGCCGCATTTGCCACGGTCAACATCTATGCCTTCTGCATTAAGCGAGACATCACCATCAAGCTGCCCAAAGAAGTCCCCGGCGCCATCGCCCAGAACTTCCGCGACATCTTCGCCTTCAGCTTCTCCATCCTGTTTGTCGCCGTCATCGACGTTATCTGCCGCACCTGCTTGGCCGTCCCGTTTGCCAACGTCATCTCCACGCTGGTGAGCCCGCTGTTCGCCGCTGCCGATTCCTACGCCGGCCTCGCCCTCATCTGGTTCATGATCCCGCTGTTCTGGTTCATGGGCATCCACGGCCCCTCGGTCGTTAAGCCTGCCCTCAACGCCGCGCTGTTTGGCAACATCACCACCAACCTCGCCACGCTGCAGGCCGGCGGTCACCCCGCCCTCGCCCTGACCGAGAACTTCGGTAACTACATCGGCGAACTCGGCGGCACCGGCGCCACGTTCATTGTCCCGATCATCTTCCTGCTCTTTATGCGCTCCAAGCAGCTCAAGGCCGTCGGCAAAGCCTCTGTCGTACCCGTGATGTTCGCCGTCAACGAACCGCTGCTGTTCGCCGCGCCCATCATCCTCAACCCGTACTTCCTGATCCCGTTCCTGTTTGCCCCCGTGGCCAACGTCCTCATTGGTAAGTTCTTCATCGACTTTTTGGGCATGAACGGCTTTATCTATGCCATGCCGTGGGCACTCCCCGGACCGATCGGCACCTTCATCGACACCAACTTCCAGCCGATCTCTCTGGTCCTGGTTGTCGTCCTGCTGGTCGTTGACTTCTTAATCTACTACCCGTTCTGCAAGGCCTACGACAACGTCCTGTGCAAGCAGGAGGCCGAGACCCTGGCCGAAGAAGAGGCCGAGGAGACCAAGGCCGTCAAGACCGCTGCCGCCCCCGCCGTTGAGGCTCCTGTTGTCGAGACCGCTTCTGCCACTGAGGCCTCCGCAGCTCCGTCCGCCCTTAAGGGCAAGGATCTGAGGGTTCTGGTTCTGTGCGCTGGCGCCGGCACCTCTGCACTGCTCGCCAACGCGCTTAAGGAAGGCGCCGACGAGCTGGGCATCGACATTACCGCCAACGCCGGTGCCTACGGCAGCCACTACGCCATCATGGACCAGTACAACGTCATCGTCCTGGCTCCGCAGGTTCGCACCTATTACAACGAGATGAAGGCCGACACCGACCGCCTGGGCATCACGCTGCTGTCGCCCAAGGGCAAACAGTACATCGACCTCACTAAGGATCCCAAGGGTGCCGTCGCCTGGATCGAGGAAAACCTCGAGGCATAAAACGCTGACGCCACCTGCCGCTCGCAGAAAAAAAATGGCCCGTGCATCGATGCGTGATGCGCGGGCCATTTTGTTTAGACCGCACCCGTCCTCCTGTTCATCTTAATCTGTAACATCTAGCCGAGTTTTTCGGTCCAAGCTGTTACAGATTTAGACGAACAGGCCGAGCACGTCTACGCCCGCAGGTCCTTTACGCTGGAACGCTCGACCAGCACGCCCGAGACAAGCGTACGACTTCTGGAGCTCGGGGCTTCCAGGCCCGCAACGACCTCGTTGAGCGCACGGACGCCCAGCTCACGATGGCGAAACTTTACCGACGTCAGAATCGAGTTGGGAATCGTCTTGTAAAGCTCATCGTCGAAGCCGATCACGGACACATCGTCGGGTACACTGAGCCCTTTGTCACGTAGAGCCATCATCACGCCGTTTGCCATGCAGTCGT
>USMH01000068.1 GCA_900555745.1 uncultured Collinsella sp. | reverse complement strand
ATATCAAACTGTTATAAACGTATATTTTACGATGGTCATATGAGCGCTCATACTCTGTCCCAGCAAAGCAACCAATGCAAAGGGAGATATCTATGAGCACTTCGATTCAACCGAACGCGCCGTTTCGCGCCGATATCGTCGGCAGTTTTCTTCGTCCGCAGGCTGTAAAGGACGCCCGTGCCGCCTATGTCGCGGGTAAACTCGACGCTTCCGGCCTTAAGGCCGTCGAGGACGACGCCATTCGCGATTTGGTGGCCAAGCAGAAGGCCGCCGGCCTGCGGGTGATCACCGATGGCGAGTTCCGCCGCAGTTACTGGCACCTCGACTTTATGTGGGGGCTCAACGGCATTGAACGCCGCACCTCACGCACGGGTTATATGTTCCATGACGAGGAGACGACGGCCGACACCGCCGTGGTTACTGGTCCCATTAGCGGCGAGAACCACCCGTTCGTCGAGCATTTTAAGTTCGTCAAGGCGCTCGAGGGGGAGGGCCAGGTCGCACGCCAGACCATTCCGGCGCCGATCCAGACGTTCTCCGAAGTCACGCTCGACCGCTGCGACGGCCAGCAGGAGAGCCTGCGCGCTGTCTATAAGACCGATGAGGAACTTGCCGACGCCATCGCAGCCGCTTATCGCACGGTGATCGCCGACCTGTACGCAGCAGGCTGCCGCAACATCCAGTTTGATGACTGCACCTGGGGCATCTACTGCGACACCGATTTTGTCGCCAAAACCGGCATGAGCCCGGTTGACCTGCAAAAGGTAAGCGAGCTGGGCGTGGCGCTCAACAACGCCGCCATCGAGGGCAAGCCCGACGATCTGGTTATCAACACGCACGTGTGCCGCGGCAACTACCACTCCACCTACGCTTTTGAAGGCGGCTACGATCCCATCGCACCGTACCTGTTCGCACATGAGAATGTCGATGCGTTCTATCTGGAGTTCGACACGCCGCGCGCCGGCGGCTTTGAGCCGCTCAAGTACGTCGCTCCCGGCAAGAAGGTCGTGCTGGGCTTGGTAACCACCAAGGCGGCAGAGCTCGAGAACGAGGATGTTATCGTCGAGCGCATCCGCGAAGCCGCAAAGTACGTGCCGCTCGAGAATCTGTACCTGTCGCCCCAGTGCGGCTTTGCCAGCTGCGAGATTGGCAACAAGCTGACCGAGGACGAGCAGTGGGCAAAGATCGCGCTGGTCAAGCGCATTGCCGAGCGCGTTTGGAAGTAACGCTACCGTTTGCAGGTGGCGGCGCGTGCGAGGCATTGCGTATCGCGTACAATGGTTCGGATCGTATCGTTCGGGCAGGTTATCCGATATGCCTGATCGCCCTTCCATCATGAAAGGACATCCATGCCCCAGTTCTCGACGCCCACCGTATCTGAACTCGAGGAGACTGTCGCATAGTAGCTGCGTTCAGCCAAATTAAAAATGGCGTCCATGCGTGTGTACGCGTGGACGCCATTTTTAATGCGTCAGTATCCAGTGGATGCCGCGCGCCATGCGCAGGTCAGTTTGGGCAAAATGATTGCCGGGGTTGAGCTCCAGCGTTGTTGGGATGTCGCGCTCGATAAACAGCTTTTCCATCGCGCGCGTATCGTCGAGTACGTGCCGCATCATGCGGTTGGGCGTCTTGGTTTCCTTTTTACCGAGCGACAGATAGGCGGCGTCGGGCGTAGCCGTCATCGTGCGCTCGCGCGCGTAGTCGATAAAGCCGGGGAACCACAGCGACCCCGATGCGCTCGCCACGCGCTCAAAGACATCTGTTTGCCAAAGTGCCCACAGTGCAAAAAGACCCGCCAACGAGTAGCCGGCAACGCTGCGCCAGGCGGGCGGTTGCGGGAGCGATGATTCGGCCTGGGGGATTATCTGCTTCAACAACTCGTCAAGAAAACCAGCAGCCTGTCCGCCAAAGGGCTCGGCATCTCGTATAGTTCCGTCGCATTCCCAGGGGCTCAGCTCGCGATTCCAATCGAGCCCTCCAATGGCGACAAGGGTGAACGGCGGGCAGTCGAGCTCTCGGCAGCGCTCGTAGACTTCACTACCGTTGCCCATAACCACGGGGAGATAGATGACGGGCGCGCCTTCCGCACACTCTGAATAAACGGTTATCTGCTTATGATGCGCTTCCAAGGCAGGCTTCTCTCAGTGTTGTGATATTGACAGCCTCAATTGTCGCACGCTGACACGGGGGCAGACGCTAAAAGAAAGGCGCGGAGCCGCTCGATGCGATTCCGCGCCTTGTTGTTTTGCTTTAGCAGACTATGCCGTTACGCCACGAAGAAGTAGACGAGGAAGGCGAGGGCTGCGATCCACATGAGCGGCTTGATCTTGGAGGCCTCGCCCTTAAAGAGCGCGACGACCACGTAGGCGATGAAGCCCAGGCCAATGCCGGCAGAGATGGAGTAGGTGAAGGGCACGCCGGCGACAATCATGAACGCCGGGAAACCCTGCGACACGTCGGACCAGTCGATCTCGGAGGCCTCGCTCATCATGAGGTAGCCGACGTAGACCAGAGCACCGCAGGTGGCGGCGCTGGAAACGATGGTGACGATGGGGGAGAAGAACGCGGCGAGAATGAACAGCACGCCGGTGGTGACGGAGGTGAGGCCCGTGCGGCCACCGTCGGCGGCGCCGGAAGTGGACTCGACGAAGGTGGTGATGGAGGAGACGCCCATGAAACCGCCCACAGCAGCGGCGGCGGAGTCGACGATCAGGATCTCCTTGATATTCTCGACGTTGCCGTCGTCGGTGAGGAACTCGCCCTGCTTGGCCACGGCCATCGCGGTGCCCATGGTGTCGAAGAAGTCACTCATGAGCAGCGAGAACGAGATGACGAGGAGCGCGGGGTCGGTAAGGACCTTGACGATGGCAGGCACGCCGCCGGCGTCGGCGATGGGACCACCGATGCTCGAGAAGTCGAGCGGGGCGATGATACCGGTCGGAGCCTGGGTCACACCTAGGGGGATACCGGCGATGACGGCGACGACGATGCCGATGAGCAGCGAGCCGGGGACGTTGCGGCAGGCGAGGGCGACCGTCACCAGGATGGAGATGATGCCGACGATGAAGGTGGGGGAGGTGATGTCGCCCAGACCGACGAGTGTACCGGCGCCAGCGGTGATAATGCCGGCATCGCACAGGCCAATCATGGCGATGAACAGGCCCAGACCCACCGAGATGGCGTGACGCAGGACAACCGGGATGGCGTCCATGATGGCCTCGCGCAGGCCACAAAGCACGAGCAGCAAGATGACGACGCCCTCAAGGAAGATGACGCTCATGGCCACGTGCCAGTCACCGCCGCAGACGGTGGTGGTGATTCCAGCGATCATCGCGTTGACGCCTAAGCCCGACGCGCAGGCGAGCGGGCGGTTGGCGAAGATGCCCATGCAGATGGTCATGATGCCGGCGCCCAGGCAGGTGGCGCAGGCGAGCGCTCCCGCATCGATGCCGGCGCCCGAGAGCACCGCAGGGTTGACGGCGATGATGTAGGCCATCGCCAGGAATGTTGTCAGTCCAGCGCGAAGTTCGGTCCCGATTGTGGACTTGCGCTCACTGACGTGAAAAAGTTCGTCCATGCATACCCTTTCCTTGTTCGGCCCCGAGTTTAGGCCGATTGACACGAACTCACCCACTATAGCCCCTTTACGACGCCGTTGTTCCTCGCATGTTGATGTTCGGCGCTTTGTAACAGACGGACGGTATTTTTCGCATGAAAATGTGTGGGTACCGTATACTTAAGCGGTTACAACGACCCCTATGGAGGAACGTATGATTAAAGAGCTTTGCCACGACGAGGCTATCCTGTCCCAGCGTTGCGAGGTTGCGACCGTCGAGGACGAGTCGGTCGCACAGGACCTGATCGATACCATCAAGTCGCTCGACGATGCCGGCTGCCTTGCCGCTAACCAGATTGGCGTTACCAAGAAGGTTTGCGTCTATCTGGACGACGCCGGCGAGCCCCACGTGCTCTACAACCCCCGTCTGGTGTTTGGCCTGGGCGCCAGCAAGATGGAGGAGAGCTGCCTGACGCACGAGGAGGTCACCAAGTCCACGCGCTATATCAAGTGCAAGGTTGCCTTTGACCAGATCGTCGACGGCAAGATGAAGGAGTGCCGCCGCGACTACGCGGGCTTTGAGGCACAGATGATCCAGCATATGATCGATCACTGTCTTGGAAAGTTGGTCTAAGGGGACCAAAGCACCGCACCTTGCCGCTCAATCGTCGCTCGCGTACCTTAAGTACGCTTCGCTCCTCTTTCGTGGCAATCTGCGGCACTTTGACCCCTTAGACGACCTGCGGGGTTAACTTGGTTGAGTTTATCCTGCTTGAATAGTCCGGGCGTGACATTGTTGTCATGTCCGGGCTTTTGTGTTTAGCGCCTTTTTGTTTGGAGACAATGAAATTAGCAAGAACGTAAAACTAGGAGGCGCTATGTGTACGAGTATTCGATTTACCGATAATTCTGGCCACATGTATCTGGGCCGCAATCTCGACTGGAGCTTTGACTACGGCCAACAGGTTCGCGTGATGCCGCGCGGGTTTCACATTCCGTATTCGTTTATCGACGACGCGACAGCGGCGCACGCGGTGATCGGTATGTGCATCGATTACAAGAACTACCCTATGTTCTTCGATTGCGGCAACGATGCGGGCCTCGCCGTGGCGGGTCTCAATTTCCCGGGTTATGCCGAGTATGCCGAGGACCCTGTCGACGGCAAGACCAATATCGCGGCCTATGAGTTCCCCCTGTGGGTGGCAGCGACGTTCTCGACGGTCGATGAGGTCGAGGCCGCGCTGCGCGACACGGTGATTGTCGCCAAATCTGCCGGAGAGGGGCTGGGCGTGTCGCTGCTCCATTGGATTATCGGCGACAGCCAGCGCAGCATCGTGGTCGAGATGATGGCTGACGGTCTGCATGTATACGACGATCCGGTCGACACCCTTGCCAACCAGCCGACCTTCCCGTGGCACATGGAAAACCTCCGCACCTATATCACCGCCACAAGCGATTTTCCGCAGACGGCGACATGGCGTGGCGCCGAGCTCAAGCCCTATGGAGCCGGTGCCGGCATGCGCGGCATTCCGGGCGATTGCTATTCGCCGAGCCGTTTTGTAAAGGCGGCGTACCTCAATGCCAATTACCCGCAAAAGGAGAGCGAGACCGAAAACGTCGTTCGCATGTTCCGCTCGCTCGAGGGCGTGGTGATGATCGAGGGAGCGTCCAGGATGGGCGATGGCAAGTTCGAGAAGACTATCTACACCGGATGCTTTAGCGCGCGCACGGGCAATTATTACTACGCGATGTATGGGGATCCGTCGATTCGCTACGTGAGCCTGATGGATGCCGAGGGCGCGAGCCCCGATAGGCTCGTGGTTCCCGAGCCGCGCCGTTCGTAGCCGATAGCTTTACCGCAATGCAAAACGGCCCTGCATCTCCCGTGAGGTGCAGGGCCGCTTTCGTTGATTTGTGATGTCGCTAGAAGTTGGCGTCGTTGAGTTGTTCACTTTCGAGGCCGTCGAGCAGTTGCTGTTCGGGCGTATCGGCGACGCTCTCGAGCAGCTCGGTGGGATCGACGTTCATGTCCCTACCGGCCTCGTTGCCGTTGACCAAGTCGTCCGAGAAGATGTCGACTTCCATTTCCTCGGCCTCTTCAATCTGAACCTCGAGCGGCACCTGGGTGCGCACGAGCTTAACGGCCGGGCGCATGCGGGCAAACAGCGGCACGTACTCGATGATGATGGCAGAGTTCTCGAGACCGTACCAGCGCGCCGGGCTTCCGCAAGCGCGGCGGACGGCGTACTTGATGGCCATCACGCGGTGGTCATTGCGGTTGATGT
>USMH01000067.1 GCA_900555745.1 uncultured Collinsella sp. | reverse complement strand
CCATGAAGATCGGTATCGGTAACGACCACGCCGCCGTCGAGCTCAAGAACATCATTTCCGAGCACCTGAAGGAGCGCGGCTGCGAGGTCGTGAACTTTGGCACCGACACCTCCGAAAGCTTTGACTACCCCATCGCCGGCTACAAGGTGGGTAAGGCCGTTGCCAACGGCAACGTCGACCTGGGCATCCTCATCTGTGGCACCGGTGTCGGTATTAGCCTGGCTGCCAACAAGGTCGAGGGCGTACGCGCCGTCGTGTGCTCCGAGCCCTTCAGCGCCAAGCTCTCCCGCATGCACAACAATACCAACGTGCTTGCTTTTGGCTCCCGCGTCGTGGGCTCCGAGCTCGCCAAGATGATCGTCGACGAGTGGCTCGACGCCGAGTTTGAGGGTGGTCGTCACGAGCGTCGCGTTAACCTCCTCAACGAGATCGATCACACGCGCGGCCTTAAGATCGTCGACGAAGCCTAAACTATTCAGTGCCACAAGCTAACAGCAGGGGCCCGCTCGGAACATATGTCCGAGCGGGCCCCTGCATAGATTTTGGAATAAAAGGGCGCCGCGGATGGAGTTCCGCGGCGCCCAAGCCACACGCTAACAGCTTTAAGGAGTCAAAGCTGGTTTAGCCAAAGAAGCGCTTGATCTCAATCTCGGCGTTCTCCAGGCAGTCGGAGCCGTGGATCACGTTGGCGTTGACATCGACGGCAAAGTCGCCGCGGATGGTACCAGGAGCAGCCTCAAGCGGGTTGGTAGCGCCCATGAGGGTGCGCATCTTAGCAACAGCGGAGAGACCGGAAACGACCATCTTGACGACCGGACCGCTCGTCATAAAGTCGCAGAGACCGCCAAAGAAGGGCTTGTCGGCCAGATGGGCGTAGTGCTCCTCGACGGTAGCGCGCTCGAGCGTGGTCATCTCCATGCGCTCGATGACAAGGCCGCTGCGCTCAATGCGAGCAACGATCTCGCCGATCTTGCGGTCGCGCACGGCGTCGGGCTTAATCATGATGAAGGTCTTCTCGATAGCCATAAGGTAGCCTTTCAAGTAGGTTCGCGCGTGCCCAAGTCCCATTCCGGCACCCGCCTGGACTGCATCGTAACAGAGTTTTAGCTGCAGTTAAACAAAAAGCTGTTTATTGAAACGTTGCAATTTATTAAAGCGCTCCATATGTGTCACTTCTGTTCCGAAGCCCGATTAGAGTACCATCCGACCGCCCATCAACCGCATCGAACAGAGCAGGCGGTCGGTTGCCGCCCGCGAACGTAACCCCTTCACAACCTGCCCAAAGGTCCTACAGAAGTTCTCGACAAGCCCCTCCCCCATAGCAACAAAACACGGGCGTCCGCATCAGCAGACACCCGTAAAAGCAAAAACGATTTATCGATAAATGGCCAAAGCCGCTTCAGTCAAATCCCTACTTTATCCCGTGGCCCATCTCGACGACCTTGGTCAGCGATCCAAACACACCCTCGTCAGCCACGAGCTGTGCCTCGGCGCGATCAAGCTGCACGGCAACGGCGGCAGGGGCGGTGCCGCCCTCGGTCGTGCGCGCGGCGACAATCGACGGGATGTCGAGCGCCTCGGTAATGTCGCGCTCAAAGAGCGGGCTTGCCTCCTGGAACACCTCAAACGGCAGGTCCTCAAGATTGCAGCCGCGCTTCTCGCACATCAGGACCAGATGGCCCACCACGGCATGTGCCTCGCGGAACGGCAGGCCACGCTTGGCCAGGTAATCGGCAACATCGGTAGCGGCAAGGTGCCCCACGCCGCACTCGCGCGCCATGGCATCCTCGTTGACGGTCCAAGTCGAAATCATACCGGCCATAACGGACAGGCACTGCATGAGCGTGTGAGCGGTATCGAGCGCGCCCTCCTTGTCCTCCTGCAAGTCCTTGTTATAAGCAAGCGGCAGGCCCTTCATGGTTACGAGCAGCTGCACCAGGTTGCCATAGACACGGCCGCTCTTGCCGCGAATAAGCTCGGCAAAGTCGGGATTCTTCTTCTGCGGCATGATGGACGAGCCGGTGGAGTACGAGTCGGAAAGCGTGATAAAGCCAAATTCAGAGCTCGACCACAGCACGATCTCCTCGGAAAGACGCGACAGGTGCATCGCCATGACAGAGCCGGCGTAATGCAGATCGAGCAGGAAATCACGGTCGGAAACCGCATCAAGCGAGTTGGGAATCACGCCCGCAAAGCCAAGTTCGGCAGCCGTCATCTGGCGATCGAGCGGATAGCTCGTACCGGCAAGCGCGGCAGCACCCAGCGGGCAGTTGTCGGCGGCATCAAAGGCGGCCTTCAGGCGCGTAAAGTCGCGCGCGAACATCCAGGAATACGCCAGCAGATGATGCGACAGCAGCACGGGCTGAGCGTGCTGCATGTGCGTGTAGCCCGGCAGAATCACCTTGTCGTACTTCTTGGCCGCATCCACCAACACATGGCGCAGCTCAAGATTGGCCTCCATGAGCTCCTTGGCCAGCGCCTTGACGCCCAGGCGTGTGTCGGTCGCCACCTGGTCGTTGCGCGAACGCCCGGTATGCAGGCGCTTGCCCGCCTCGCCGATGCGACGCGTCAGCTCGCTCTCGATGGACATATGAATGTCCTCGTCGTTGATATCGAAGATGAAGTTGCCGGCATCGATATCCTGTTCGATTGCGGTCAGGCCCTCGGCAATCGCCTGCTCGTCCTCGGCGCTGATAATGCCCTGGGCCGCCAGCATCTTGGCATGTGCCTTAGATCCGGCGATATCCTGCTTATAGAGATGTTTGTCGACCGGCAGCGACGCGCCAAACTCCTGCGTGACCTCGGCCACGCCTGCCTCAAAACGACCGCCCCAAAGAGCCATGGAACTGTCCCCTTTCATCAAATACCAAAACAAGCGCCCAAAGCAATGCACCCTGTCGCTAAAGCGATTTTTCAACCGCTAGTTTTACACATTCCTCACCGCGTGCGGAGCCATGTAGCTAATTTGCAAAGAAGTGACGCGCCAGGCACTTGGCGCCCAACGTCTCCCTCCGGATGTTGCCCTGCGAACCATCGACCCAGGCCTTCAGGCTCATAGGGACGTCCTCGACCTTTGCAGCATCAATCTCGGGCGCGAGTGCGAGTAAGGCGTGCGCGATAGCATTGAACATAATGGATACTCCTCATATAAATAGGCGCAAAGCCGCCAAATTGATAGAAGGAGCCCCGCCGGACAACCCCGGCGGGGCTCGGACTCAGCCGCAGACGCGGCATCATATATGCGGGCGGAACGTAGGGGCCACCGATGTTAAGAAGTGTCAGCAAGCATAACGAAAGGTAGGGACCCCGTGCGCCCGTTATGTATCACGCGGATGGGCCGCGCGGATACCAAGGGAAGGAGGCGCTAGGCCTGGGCGGCAGCAGAGCTGGGGCCCTGGACCTTTGCCCACGTCTTGAGCGACAGCGTATCGATCTCGATAAAGCCGGCGCTGGCCTTCTCGTCAAACGTGGTGTCGCGGTCGTAGGTAGCCAGACCGTAGTCGTAGAGGCTGAAGGGGCTCTTGCGGCCGACGACATGGCAGTTGCCCTTAAAGAACTTCAGACGGACAGTGCCGGTCACGAACTTTTGCGTGTCGGCCATAAAGGCATCGAGCGCGTTTTTGAGCGGGCTGTACCACTGGCCGTTGTACACGGCGGTGGCCCAATCCTGCTCGAGCTTGATCTTGGTCTTGAGCAGGTCGCCCTCGACGCAGATGTCCTCGAGCGCCTTGTGGGCGGTGATGAGCGTCAGGGCGCCGGGAACCTCGTAGCACTCGCGGCTCTTAAGGCCCACCAGGCGATCCTCGACCAGATCGAGACGGCCAAAGCCATTGTCGCCGGAGATCTTGTTGAGGGCGATGACGATCTCAGAGAGCTTCATCTTCTTGCCGTCGACGGCGACGGGCTTGCCGGCCTCAAACTCAATCTCGGTGTAGGTCGGGGTGTCCGGGGTGTCCTCGGGATTCTTGGTCATAACCCAAGCGTCGTCGAGCGGCTCATTCCAGGGATCCTCCAGGTGACCGCACTCAATGGCACGACCCCACAGGTTGTCGTCGATGGAGTAGGGGTTGTCGTTGGCATCCTCGGGAACCGGCACGTTGTGGGCGTGGGCATAGGCGACCTCGTCGGGGCGACACTTCAGGTCCCACTCGCGAACCGGGGCGATAACCTTGAGCTCGGGGTCGAGGGCCTTGACGGCGGCCTCAAAACGGACCTGGTCGTTACCCTTGCCGGTGCAGCCGTGGGCGACGTAGGTCGCGCCAAACTCGTGGGCGACCTCGACAAGCTTCTTGGCAAGCAGCGGGCGAGACAGGGCGGAGAGCAGCGGATACTTGTTCTCGTACATGGAGTTTGCTGCAATGGCTTTGGTCAGGAACTCATCGGAGAACTCGTCGCGCAGGTCGAGCACCTGGCAATCGAGAACGCCCAGGTCGAGCGCCTTCTGCTTCTTGGCATCCAGTCCGGTCTCTTCCTGGCCCACGTTGCCGCAGACACAAACGACATCGAGATTCTTCTCGTCCTGGAGCCACTTGACACATACGGATGTATCAAGACCACCGGAATATGCGAGAACGACTTTTTCCTTGCTCATGGCTGTTTCCTTTCGCCCTTGGTAGCTAGTTAGAACATCGGTCAGTTGCAAGTCATTTCAAGGTCATATACCGTGCAATATCAGGTTAAATAGCAAAAATCAGCACATACATGCCCTAGAAACATGCAGCAATGTCGCGCTAAAACCCAACGACCTCAAAATGACTCTGTTGAGGCAATTCGCCCCATGCGGACAGAGACGATTGTTATCGTCGTCGGGAAATTGCGCGCTGGCGTCGGATGGCATTGTCTGCAGTGGTGATGATCGTTACGAACTGCATCTGCCTCTCCTTTCACCTATCGCCGGGCGCAATTCTAATATCGTAAACGGTACCTTTTCCTCGGTAAGCGGTTGTTTTTCCGTCTCCGTTTTCGATGGTCGCTATATTACGCTAAAGTGCCCGCAGCACAAGCGACAAATTCAAATTTCTGAAAAGTTTTTTCATTACTTTGTGAAGCGTGGTGCAAATACGCTCCGTTCCTGCGAAAATACGCCCGACTACGAATTGATGGTTATAACGTCTGAAACAATCTCGAAACGAAAGGCTCGCTTTTATGCAAACTTACGAATCGGACGCCAATATCGGAAACATTAAGATTCTCGCCGTCGACATGGACAAGACGCTGCTGACCGACGAGCGCGTGCTGCCCCAGGGTCTTGATGAGCGCCTGGACAAGCTCGCCGACGCCGGCATCGTATTCTGCCCCGCCAGCGGACGTCCCGCCCCCAAGCTCGAGGAGATGTTCGAGGGCGTCAAGAACCGCCTCGCTTTTTGTCCCGACAACGGAGCGTGCGTGATCTATCGCGGCAGCTATATCTATAAGAGCAATATTGACGTGGAGCTGTATCAGCAGGTCTTGAGCCGTGCCTCGGAGGATCCTCGCGCTGTCCCCGTCCTGTGCTGCTTCGACGAGTTCTACGTGCTTGCCCGCGACCATCAATACCACGACGAGATCAGCGTCTACTACAACACAATCAACTACGTCGATAGCTTTGAGGGCCTTGATATCGAGTCCAACAAGATCTCAATCTTCTTCCCGGCCTATGATGCCGAGCCCGCATTCCGCGAGACCTATAGCCCCGAGTTCTCGGACAAGCTCTACGTCACCAACGCCGGGCGCGAGTGGATCGACTTTATGAACCTGGGCGTTGACAAGGGCGCCGGCGTCGCTCACCTGTGCGAGCACCTGGGCATCGATATTGCCGATGCCGCCGCCGTGGGCGATACCTACAACGATATTCCCATGCTGGAGCGCGTCGGTCACAGCTTTATCGTGGACAATGCCGAAGAGCACATGAACGCGCACGCCAAGTGGCGCATTCCGA
>USMH01000066.1 GCA_900555745.1 uncultured Collinsella sp. | reverse complement strand
TTAGCGAGTGTCTCGTGGGCTCGGAGATGTGTATAAGAGACAGGTCTGCCACGGCAAGCGGGTCGGGAGCGGCGGCGCGAGGCGTCGGCTGCTGCTGGGGCATGGCGGCGGGGCGCTGCTGCTGCGGGGCAGCAAACTGCTGCTGGCCGGCGCGCGGGGCGCTGGCGGCACGGCTTGCCGCGGAGTTGTTCTGGCCCAGGCCGTTTTGATAGGCGCGCTCTTCTTCGTACAGGCGGCCGAGCGTGGGGGCATCGACGTTCTCGGCAAAGACCGAGAACTTACCGGCGCGCAGCTGCGGATCGATCATAAAGCGCACGAGGGGCTCGCCGACAAAGACATAGCGGCGCTTTTCGGCCTGCGCCTTCACGAACTCGCGGACCTCGCGCGAAAGCTCGGGGTAGAACGGGGCGAGCATGGGATCGTCGTCGGCGGCGATCAGGATGGTATAGAGTGCCGGCGCCGTGTTGACGCCGTTGATCACCAGAGTCTGATCCTCCATGTCGCGAGCGGCCTGCTTGGCAAGCTTCTTAAAGGAGAACGGGGCACGGGTGGCACCGAAGATGCCGGCCACGTGGTCCTCGAAGATGTTCAGGAAGTTCACGAAAGATCACTCTCCGTATAGGTTCTTTGGTATCCGAGCAAATATAGGCATATCCCAACGATTATAGAGGATAGGGTTCCCGCAACCGCCGCCTTGGCGACGACCGCGGCTGCAAGGCTGGCAATTTCCATATGGTGTGCAAGACAGGACGCCGCTGCGCAGCCGATGCCGGTGACAGCGATGGCGGCGATTGCGGCAAGGTTTGAGCCCTGGTCGGCACGCTTGGCATGGGCATTGAGCAGCGCGGATGACGCCGCGGCAGTTGCCGCGACCAGCACAAAGGCGACCCAAAGGAGCGGGTCTCCCAGCGCTGCGGCAACGTTACCGAGCCCCAGCACGCCTCCGGCTGAAAGCGCGACCGTGGCCAGACGGGCAAAAAGCGCGCCCATGCCCGTTGCCGCGGCGGCGCTTGCCGGGCCGAGCCAAAATGACGCGACGCAGCCGGCGACCCCAGCTGCCAGGAAGGTATTGCCGGTCAGACAGCCAAGCGCGAGTGCACAGGTGAGCGCGGCGCTCGCGGCAGCCTCGGTGCGACCCCAGGCGATCCACCAACCGGACATGGCAGCGGCAAAGATCACCGCGACCGGCAACATCGACAGGATGCCCTGCGCCTGCATGGTGGCGTTGGCCATGAGCACCAAAAAGCCCACAGCCGAGATGGCCGAGCCAATCTGGGGGGCCAGGCCAGCCGCCGCTCCGATCGCGATAGCCGCAATGACCAGGCCGGGAAGCGCCGCGACCCCGGCCGTTTGCATCAGCAAAAAGCTAAAGGTGCCGCACGCTAGCGCCGAGATAGCGCGCATGGTGTAGTCGCGCGCATGGCTCCAGCGCGTGCCCGCCCAGCCGAGTGCGGGGTCGATCTCGATGGCGTCGTCCTCGTAGTGCGACGGCTCGATATCGTCGAGCTCCTGCTCGTCATCCGAAAGCTCGCCAACCATTTGTTCCAGGCTGCGACGGCCCTCGCGTACGCTGCCCAGACCGGCAAGGAGCTGGTCGCAAAATGCCTCGATGCTGTTGGGGCGGTCCTGCGGCATGGGGGAGAGCGCGCTCATGAGCGCGGCCTCGGCTCCCGGGGGAAAGTGTGGTATCAGCTCGCTGGGATAGGTGGCGCCGCCGATGATGCGGTCGAGCGAGTCGGCGGGCGTGGCCGCCATAAAGGGAGCGCTGCCGCACAGGCCCTCGTAGATCACACAGGCGAGGGCAAAGACATCGGCGCGTTCGTCGACCGTGCCGGTCTCGATATCGAGCTGCTCGGGCGGCATGTAGCCGATGGTGCCGCCGCGTGAGCCGCCAAAGCCACCGGCAGACGACAGTCGCGCCATGCCAAAGTCGGTGAGCTTTACATTGCCCGAGTGGTCGATGAGCACGTTGGCGGGCTTAATGTCCAGGTGGAGTACGCCATTGCTATGGGCGAAGGTGAGCGCCTGGCCCAGGGCATCGGCAATGGCTGCGGCCTCGTCAAAGGTAAGTGAGTGGCCGTCCACGCGGTGCAAAAACTCGGCAAGCGACATGCCATCGACATACTCCATGACTAGGTAGGCATAGGCTGTGTCGTGCGTAAAGTCGATGACCTGCACGATATTGGGATGTTGAAGCATGGCGGCGGTGTGCGCCTCGCGCAGGACATCCATGATGTCGCTGGCGGGCATGCCGGCACCGTTGATAAGGGGGATGCGCTTAATGGCGACGCGGCGGCGCAGGTGCGTGTCGCGGCAGATCTCGATGGAGCCAAAACCGCCGGTCGCAAGTGTCTCGAGCGGCTGGTACCGCTTGAGCAGCTCGCGAGAGCTGGTGCCCTCCAAAGGAACGTCCGGCGAGAACCGGGCGGTATGTTGCGAGAAAAGCGGCATGGCCAACCCTCGTGCGTTTAAAGTTCGTTTGCGAGCGGCGGGCGCGGAGCCGAGCCGTTCGCGGTGGCATAGATGCTGCTAGTGTAGCACGCTCGGGTGCATGGGGAGGATGGCGGGATGCGAGGCTGCCTGCCTGGCTTGGCCTTAGCGCTTTTTCTTGTTCTTCTTCTGCTTGCGCTTGGTCTCCTGGGCCTTGTCGCCCTGCTTGGCCTCGGCGGCGGCCTTCTCGGCCTTCATTTTCTTCTTCTTGGTCTCGATGCGGAGTTTTTTGTTGATGCGCGCCTTAAGGAAGGAGCCGAACTGCTCGGCATCGCCACGGACGAAGGTGTCCTTGGGGATCGTCACGCCCTGGTCGGCGAACATGGCCACAAAGATGCGCTCGCCGTCGAGTACGTGGTCGAGCTTGTCAAACGGGAAGAACTGCGACTTGCCGCTCTTGCCCCAAACCATCAGGCCGTCCTCGTTGGCGGCGACGCGGCGATAGCGGCCGCCCATGGACTCGTCGGCCTCGACGGCGTCGATAAAGTCGCGGGCGAGGGTGTGGTGCAGGTTTTTGCTCCACCAGGCCAAAAAGGCGCCGAATACGATCAGCACGACGCCAAACTTGATCCAGTTGCCGCCGGCCACCAGCATACCGATGCCGATGAGCGCGGCAATTGCCGCGGCGACATACAGCGAGCCGCGACGCCTGGGCGAGGCGACCAGGCGGGCGAAGTCGGTGACCAGGTCGTTTTCGTACTGGTACTCGTTGAGGTACAGGATGCCGTCGTCGGCTGCGGCCTGCTCCTCGAGCGCGACCTCAACCTGGTCGGCTGCTTCGGAGGGGACGAGGTTGCTCTCTGCGTCTGCCATGCTCTTTGGACTCCTATCGCGGCGGGCTCGCCGTACGGGTATTATGGAATGCAGTATGCCGTGCGACCGCATGGCCGCCGCGGCAACAAGACTCAGTATACCCGGGGGAGCACCCATGGAATCGTTGTACCGAAAGTATCGCCCGCTCACCTTCGACTCCGTGGTGGGCCAGCAACATATCGTCTCGACGCTCGAGCACGCCATCACCGAGGGGCGCCTGTCCCACGCCTACCTGTTCTGCGGACCGCGCGGCACGGGCAAGACCACCATGGCGCGCATTCTGGCCAAGGCGCTGCTGTGCCGCAATGCCGAGGCGGCGCGCGCCGAGGGTGCAAGCGGCTGCATGCCCGACGGTACTTGCGAGGAGTGCGAGCTCATCGCCGAGGGCAACCACCCGGATGTCTACGAGCTCGATGCCGCAAGCCGTACCGGCGTGGACAACGTGCGCGAGGAGATCATCAACTCCGTCAACTTTGCCCCAGTGCGCGGCAAGTACAAGATCTATATCATCGACGAGGTCCACATGCTCACGACGGCGGCGTTCAACGCGCTGCTCAAGACGCTTGAGGAGCCGCCGGCACACGTGATCTTTGTGCTGTGCACCACCGACCCGCAAAAGATTCTGGAGACCATCCTCTCGCGCTGCCAGCGTTTCGATTTCCATCGCATCGGCAACGAGGATATCGAGCATCGCCTGGCATACGTGTGCGAGCAGGAGGGCTTCGATTACGACGACGAGGCACTCGCCATTGTGGCGCGCCATGCCAAGGGCGGTATGCGCGACGCGCTTTCCACGCTGGAGCAGCTGAGCGTCTTTGGCAACGGTTCTGTGCATGCGGACGACGCCCGCTCGCTTTTAGGCGAGGTTTCGGACCAGATTCTGGGCGAGTTTTCCCGCGCCATTGCCGATCGCGATGTTGCCGAGCTGTATGGGCTTATTCGCGCGCAGGTCGAGGAAGGTAACGATCTGCTGGAGCTGACGCGCGACCTGGTGGCGCACGTGCGCGACGTGTATGTTGCCTGCGTTGCCGGTGCCCGTGCCGAGTTGTTTGAGGGCGGCTCCGAGCAGGCCGAGGCGCTTGCTGCCGAGGCCGCTGCCTTTGGCGAGCATCCTGCCGACCGCCTGGCTCGTGTGCTGACAGTGCTCGACGATGCCGCACTGGAGATGAGGGGCGCGAGCGACGTGCGCCTGGTGCTCGAGATTGCCTGCACGCGTCTGGCGCGTCCCGAGGCTGATTTAACGATTGAGGCATTGGCCGAGCGCGTGGCACGCCTGGAGGCCATGGTTGCCAACGCCGCCGTGCCGGCGAGCGTGGCTGCTGCTCAGGCCGCCGCGCCTGCAGCATCCGTACCCGCTGCTGCCCAACAGCCGACGCTCATTTCGGGCGCCCGCGCTGCCGCCCCGGCGGCATCCGCTGCCCCCGCTGCTACGTCCGCGCGCCAGGGCGGTATGCCTTGGGACCGTGGTGCTGCCGCTCCGACGGCTCAGCCTGCGCCCCGTTCTGCGTCCGTGTCAGCTTCCAAGCCTGCAGCGCCTGCACCTCAGCCTGCGCCGGCTCCGACGCCTCAGCCCGTTGCGGCCCCCGCGCCTGCCACCGCTCCGGCACCTAAGCCCCAGTCCAACAACGCCGCCCAGGTTGCCGCCGCCGGTGCCGCCGAGACGCCCGCGGTCGAGGATGCCGGAGAGCTGCAGCGCAAATGGGCCGAGGTTGTCGAGCGTGTCAAGGCGCGTCAGGCTTCCTACGCAGGGCTTTTGCTCAACGCCCGCGCCACGGCCGACGACGGCTCCAAACTCACGGTCTCGTTCCCCGCGGGTTCGACTTTTGCCATTAAGATGCTCGGTCGCGCCGATACGCAGTCGGTGGTCCTGCCGACGGTCTGCGCGGTCTTCGGTCGTCGTACCGTCGACTATGTCCTGGATGGGGGTGGCACGCCGGCTCCTCAACATGAGGAGCATTCTCCATCTGCACGGGCTGCGGCATCTGCGGACCCGCAACCCGTGTCCTCGGCGGCCCCTGCATTCTCGAGCGCCAGCGCGTCGCAGCAGCAAACGGCACCGGTAGCGGCATCGACCCCGTCGGCGCCTAAGCCCGCGGCGCCCAAACCGGCTGCTCCGACGCCCGCGCCCAAGCCCGCCTCGCCCGCGCCCAAGTCGTCTGACCTGGGCAAAGCCCCCTGGCTACGCTCCGACAACCCCGCCGGCGCTCCTGCCACGGGTAAGCTTCCGACTGAGCCCGCACCCCGTGCGCCCGAGCGCTCTGCCGCTCCCAAGGCTCAGCCGTCTGCGCAGTCTGCACCGTGGGAATCCGAGCAGGTGCCCTACGATGACGCCATGGTCGGCGGCTTTGCAGGCGATGCGAGCGGGGACGATCTGCCTCCGTTCGACGTGCCGGGTGCGACGCCCGCGCCCAAGCCCGCTGCAACTGCCCCCAAAGAGGAGGACGCTCCTGCAGCTCCCTGGGAGTCCAACCCCGGCGCGGGCAGTCCCTTCGGCCATCAGGGCGCAGCCCCAAGCATCCCGCAGACCGAGGACGAGGCCAAAGCCCTCATCCGCAGCGTCTTCGGTCAGGCCACCATCTTCAAGCCGGTGGAGTAGCTGTACAGGCGGGTATACTGCTCAAGAAGAGACGTCTTTGAACGGAGCGAGCT
>USMH01000065.1 GCA_900555745.1 uncultured Collinsella sp. | reverse complement strand
AGCGCTTTGGCTTTAGCCAGGATGCCGCGGACAAGATTATCGACCAGCTGCCGGAGCTGCTCACGCTTTCTTAGGAGCGCGGTAGTTGCGCGTTTTTCGGGTCAGATGAGTAAATACCCGACATTTTGGTGCGGCAGCAAGCATACTTTATGCTAATGCGGGCTTAAGGGCTTGTTGAATGCCCTTAAGCCCGCTTTTGACTTAATTGGGCTGGGAGAGGGTATATGCCACCGACTGAAGGACTAACTGACGGTAAAGCAGCGATACCGCTGTACCAACAGGTTATCGATATCATTAAAAACGAAATCAATTCCGGTGCCTACAAGGCGGGCGCGCGGATACCCAACGAATTCGAATTGGCTGAGAACTATAAAGTTGGCCGCGTTACCGTGCGACGCGCTATTGAGGAGCTCGTCCAGCAGGGCTATCTAACGAAGCGGCAGGGGAAAGGCACGTTTATCAATGCCCCCAAGCTTAAGCGCAAGATTCGCCAGAAGGATGACGTCCAGAGTTTTTCGGACGCATGCCGCGTTAACGGAATGGAGCCGGGGGCGTGCGTCATTTCGAGAAAGATACTGCCGGCAGATTCTACCGAAGCGCAGTTCTTTGGTGTTCCCGTTGGAACTGATTTGATTTGCGTTGAGCGTGTACGTACTGCCGATGGAGTCCCCGTCATGCTCGAGAACAACATATACGTTTACGAGGACAACGCCTATCTATCAACGGCACCTCTATCTAACCAATCCATTTTTGAGTTCGTGCGCAACCGAACGGGCCGCACGCCCGCGTTTACCGACCCGTGCACGCTCGAGATCGCGTGCGCGTCGCCCGAGGTCGCTCGGCTGTTGGCAGTTCCCGTTGGCGAACCCTTGTTTTATATGGAAGCCTTCTTTTTCGATGAGCAGCGGCGGCCGTTTATCATCGGTCGTCAGCGGATCGTTGGGTCTCGCTACGTTTTTGACATCTAGGACATTGCGAATGGAAACGCCCGGTGGATCATCTCACCGGGCGTTTCCATACCGTTCACGGCGCGAACACAACCGTTCAACCGCGTTGCGGCAACCAGTTTGAAATTATCTTGATGAAGGAAAAAGCTGCTGGTAATCTATGGGACGTCATAGAACGTTTGCCTTATGCAAACGTTGAAGCGAGATGCGATGCAGTCTCGAGTTCTTTGGAGGTATCTATGTCAGATACGAAGGCGAAGAAGACAAACAGACGTTTTAAGTTCAAATTACCGCATGTCTATACGATCATGTTCTTGCTGATCGTTGTCTTTGCGGTCCTGACTTGGATCGTTCCCTCTGGTCAGTATCAGCGCAAGACGATTTCAACAGCGGCGGGCGAGCGTGAAGTCGCCGTTGCTGGAACCTATGAACAGGTCGATAAGAACTACACCGATTCCGAGACCGGCGAGACCATCAATCTGGGCCAGGATATCTTCGCGGTTCTGCAAGCGCCCACCAAGGGTATCCAAGAGGCTGCCGACGTCGTTGCGTTCGTCTTATTGATTGGCGGATCGTTTGCGATCATCACCAAGACCAACGCTTTGAATGCCGGCATGAGCCGTGTGATTAAAAAGCTCAAGAACAAGGACATCCTCATCATTCCCATCACGATGACATTGCTGTCCATTTGCGGCACTACGTTTGGTATGTCTGAGGAAGCCCTGCCGTTCTATGCCATCTTCATTCCCATCATGATGGGTATCGGTTATGACTCGATGACGGCATTCATCATCTGCTTCCTTGGTCCTAACCTGGGATATTGTGCTTCGACCATCGACCCGTTTAATGTTTTGATCGCCCAAGGCATCATTGGCATCGAGGGTAATCCGCAACTGTGGCTGCGCGCCGTTTCTTGGGTCATCTTCACTGCCGTCGGTATCGCATGGGCCATGCGCTACGCCATGCGCGTCAAGAAAAACCCCGAGTCGTCCATTGTGTACGAGGACGATAAGCTCAAGCGTATTGAGTTTTCCGTGACCGATGCCTCCATCGAGGAAGAGTTCACTATCCGTCAGAAGCTCGTGCTTATCGATTTTGCTTGCGGTATGGGCATTATCGTCTGGGGTCTTGTTACCCAGGGCTGGTACATGAATGAGATTTCCGCCGTGTTCCTTGGCATGGGCTTGCTTGCCGGTATCCTGGGCGGTCTTGACCAGCAGACAATCGCAGAGGAGTTCGTTAAGGGTCTCGCCGACTTTGCGTACGCTGCCATCGTTATCGGTATCGCTCGCGGTATTCTGGTCATCGCCGAGGGCGGCATGATCATCGACACCATCCTCCAGGCGCTCGCTACCGCGCTCGCCGGTGCACCCGCCGCCGTCTACACCACGTTTATGTATATCGTCCTTGGCCTGCTCTCTTTGCTGGTTCCCTCGAGTTCTGGCCTGGCGGCGCTCACCATGCCCGTTATGGGCCCCCTGACCGAGCTCATGGGCCTCAATCCCGAGGCGGCCGTCACCGCGCTCCAGTTTGCCAACCAGACCATCAACACCATCAGCCCCGTGGCGGGCATGACGGTCGCCGGTCTTGCCGTGGCTAGGATTTCGTTTGGCCAATGGTGGAAGACCATTTGGAAGTTCTTCATTTTCATGGTCGTCTTTGGCGTGATCGTAACGGCAATCTCTGGCATGCTTCCGGTGTAGGTGGTTGTGATGTCTGATCGTTTGACGGTCCTGACGTCTAAGAGCGTCTTTACCGGTACGGGGGACCTGCCGTTTGAAGGTTTCGTAGCGGTCCGTGGCAATCGAATTGAGGCTGTTGGCACCAAGTGTGAGGTAGCTTCGTATTTGACCCAGGCGGACGAGGTAGTTGACCTGGGCGACCGCACTGTCATGCCCGGCCTGATCGATGTGCATACCTTCTATACAGGTTGGGCGCTGCGGACGTTGGGGACTGATCTGTCCGGCATCGATGATGCCAAAGAGGCCGTGTCGCTCTTGCGTGCATGGAAAGAAGATCATCCGGATTGCGCGGCGGCTTTTGGCCACAACCTACCCGAAACGTTGGCATCGGATGCCGAGAACGCAAATACGGCAGCTGTGTTTGACGATTGTTTTGGCGATATCCCTGTCGTCTGCTTTACACCGGGTGCGGAGACCTGCGTTCTCAATGCTGCCGCCAGTGCGCGATACGGCTTTACACCCCAGGCGTGCTATGCCGAGAAGATCTGGCGCATGATGAGCGATTTCCTCGCGCTGCCCGAGGTGCGTGCCGGGTATTCGGACTACATGAGCATGCTTAACGAGCGCGGCGTTACCGCCATCAAGGAGATGGCGTTTGATGACTACTACGGCTTTGCCGACGAAATGGCTCGCCGTGAGGAATCTGGTGAGCTGACGGTTCGCGTCTCTATGATGTCGCAGCCGGTGGGTGCCGGTGCAAATTTGGCATATGCCCGAGAGGCGCGAGAGCGCTTCCGGGGACCGTTCGTTCGTTTTTCTGGCTTCAACCGTATGACCGATCGCGGCGTATGGGCGGGGCTTGCCGAGATGATTGATCCCTATGAGGACACGGCCGATGCGGGCGCTGCCGGCAAGACGGTCGTCGAGGAGCCAGAGTGGGATCTGATTGAGAACGAGCTGCGTGCAATTGATGCTGACGGCTTCCGATATTCCTTGCATTGCCAGGGCGATGGCGCCGTTCGTCGCACCGTGGCGCTCTATGCCTCGCTGCCTCGAGACGAGCATGGACGGATGCTTCGTCGCCATGCGATTACCGATCTCGAGAACTCTGACCCGACCGATCTTGTCAAGTTTGGCAAGTTAGGTGGAATTTGCGAGGTCTATCCGCAGATTCTGACGCTGGACCGGCGCGAGGATTGCCTGTCGATGATGCGTCGACAAATTGGCGAGACGCGACTTTTGCACAGCTGGAATCGCCGCGGCATGGAAGATTCCGGATGCACAGTGTGCTGTGGCACGGATTTGCCGCTGTTGATTCCGAGCTTGGGCGAGTCAATCTACAGTGCGTGCGGCGGATACTTCGACGACGGACTGCCCGTGAATGAGGTCAACACGCTGACGCTTGTCGAGCTCTTGTGCGCTTGGACTGCCGGGGGCGCGTACGACCTGATGCGCGAAGACGAGCTGGGTACGCTCGAGGTTGGCAAGCTTGCCGATATCTGCGTGCTCGATCGGGATGTGTTCGACCTCGATTATCGCGACGCACGCGATCTTGCGGTTGACATGACGATGTCGGACGGACAAATCGTGTTCGATCGAAATAAGGAGGCATAAGATGTCTGAATCCAAACCGACGCTGCACCGCGAACAGATTGCGGGCATGAATATCCACTACATCATGTGGTCGCTCGATTACTTCCTTGATGTGCAGCAGCGTTTGGGCTTTGAGTCCATTGAGCTGTGGTGTGCGGAGCCGCATGTGACGCTCGACCGCACGGGCTACTTTGAAGCTGAGGTCCTGGCGAAAAAGGCTGCAGACCGTGGGCTTAGGTATCGTACTCTGTGTCCCGAGAATGTTGTCTATCCTTGGCAGTACTGCGCACGCAAACCGCTGCATGAACAGCGCAGCTTGGCGTACTTTAAGCACGGCATTGAGCTTGCCGAGGTACTTGGGTGCGACCGCATGTCCATCAACTCGGGCTGGGGCGACTGGGACGAGGACCGCGAGGAAGCCTGGAAGCGCAGCCGCGAGCACTTGTCCATTCTGGCGGAGTATGCCGGCGAGCACGGTCTGGTGCTTACGATGGAAAGCCTGCGTCCCGAGGAGAGCAACCTTGTGACGACGGTTTCCGATGCGAAGCGCATGATTGACGAGGTCGCGAGCCCGTACTTACAGCCCATGGTTGATACAACCGCGATGGGCGTTGCAGGCGAGACGCTCGAGGACTGGTTTGCCGCCTTTGGTGATGGGGCAATTCACGAGATGCACTTTATCGACGGTGACCCGTATGGCCATCTGGTGTGGGGCGATGGCAAGCACGATATGGACGCCTTCGTCGCCACGCTCAACGCCCATGGTTTCGACGGCATGCTGGGCCAGGAAATCACGGACGGTCGTTACTACGATGATCCGGCGGCGGCAGATGCCAAGAACATGGCCGCATTCGAGAAATATCTGATTGACTAAAACAACCATCGGCCACGCAACCAACGTCATTGATTGCGGGCCAAATAAGAAAGGAACTGGATATGAACGCACACGATCTGATCAAAGAGGCAATTGCCGAGAAGGGCAAGTTCGACAGCGTCTACTGGATTGCTTGCGGCGGCTCCATGATCGATTTGATCCCGGCTCATGAGCTTCTGCAGCGCGAGGCAACCACCTTCACTTCGTATATCTATACGGCTCGCGAGTTCGATATCATGCGCCCGCGCCGCTTGGGTGAGAAATCCCTGGTCATCGCTTGCAGCCACAGCGGCAACACCCCGGAGGTCGTCGAGGGCTGCGAGATTGCCCTTGCTGCCGGTGCTACGGTGATCGCCCAGACCGACAACGCTGGATCCAAGATCGACTCCGGCAAGTGGACCACGTGGGTCTACCCATGGGGCGAGGGCGTGCCGCAGGCCGAGGTTCCCGCTGGTATTTCGCTGTCGCTTGCGGCAGAGCTGCTCGATCAGCAGGAGGGCTACGCCGATCTTGCCGATATGTATGCCGGTATCGCCGAGATGGATAAGATTCTTCCCCCGGCACGCGAGAAGGTAAATGCCGAGCTGGGCGATCGCTTTGCCAAGCTTTGCCAGGAGCACGAGTTCTTCTATATTCTGGGCAGCGGTCCCAACTTTAGCCAGACCTACGGTTTCGCTATCTGCTCTCTTATGGAGATGCAGTGGCAGCACTGCAGCTACATCCACTCCGCCGAGTACTTCCACGGCCCCTTCGAGGCTACTCAGGATGGCGTTTTTTACTTCCTGCAGATGGGCTCCAGCGAGTGCCGTGCTATGGACGAGCGCGCCCTGGCGTTTCTTAAGACGCATACCGATACGCTGATGGTGCTCGATGCCAAGGAGTACGGTATGGAAGCCGTGCCGGCGAGCGT
>USMH01000064.1 GCA_900555745.1 uncultured Collinsella sp. | reverse complement strand
ACCCGAGTTCATTAGTTTGCTCGAGCACACTTTTGAGACTAGTTTAGTATAACTATTTGGTCAACTATGGCTAACTTTTTGAAAACATGCGGTCCAGACCGCCCGGTACTCGGCGGTTCACCCACCACGACGCAAATCCGCACTCCCACGGGTATCCGCCCCCGCCCTTGCCACAGTCCTACAGCTGCCAGGCCGCCGCTTCCTTTTGCAGCGCAACCATGCGGGCGAATTCTCCACCTGCCGCTTTGAGCTGCGCCGGGGTGCCCTGTTCGGCAACCACGCCATTCTTGAGCACAACGATTTTGTCGGCATTTTCCACCGTACGCATACGGTGGGCAATAACGATAACCGTCTTACCTGCAAGCAGACGGGAGAGTGCCTGTTGCACCACGGTCTCGTTCTCCACATCCAAGCTTGCCGTCGCCTCGTCCAACAGCACGATAGGCGCGTCTTTGAGCAGTGCGCGGGCGATGGAGATGCGCTGGCGCTCGCCGCCGGAGAGTTTGGAGCCGTTCTCTCCAATCATAGTGTCATAGCCCTGCGGCATGCGGTTCACGAACTCGTCACAGTTGGCGGCACGCGCGGCTGCAAGCACTTCCTCATCGGTGGCATCACGACGCCCGAGGCGGATGTTTCCCATCACCGTGTCGTCAAAGAGCAGCACGTCTTGGAACACAATGGCGTAGTCGCGCAGCAGCACCTCGGGATCCACGCCCGCAACATCCACACCGCCCACGGCAACCTTGCCCGCAGTGGCATCCCAAAAGCGCGCGGCCAGGCGGCTCACCGTAGACTTACCGGAACCCGAATGACCGACCAGCGCCGTGACCTCGCCTTCCTTGGCGGTAAAGCTCACATCGGTAAGAACTTTCTCGCCGGCGCGTCCGTCCTCGCCCGCACCATAGCCAAATGCCACGTGATCGAACACCACATCGTGGCCCGCAGGCTTAAAGTTCTCGCTGCCCCGCGCCACAGGCTCTTCCATGATGGAACGCATGCGCTTGGCAGACGACTCGGCGGCAAACAGCTCGGACATTAACATTAATGCCTGGTCAAAGGGCGCATAGATACGGCTCACCATAAGCAGGAAGGCAAACAACACCAAAAAGTCGACCTGCCCGGAGGCGACCATCGCGGCGCCCGTGACCAGCGTGGTGGCAATGCCCAGACGCAGGATGGCAAAGGCGGAGTTGACCAAAAGCCCGTTAACGAGCTCGCCCTTGGTGGTCTCGCGCTCCTCGGCATCGATCACGGCGTTGAGTCCCTCAAGATAATGGGCCTCCTGGTTGGTGGCGCGAATCTCGCGAACGCAGTCGAGCGTCTCTTGAATAGCCTCGGTAACCTTGACCTTCTCGGCGCGCACGCGATCAAACACCGGAGTCATGGGGCCGCGTGTTAGATACAACACGGCAAAGGCCACGGGAACGCTCCAAAACGCCGCAATCGCCAGCTGCCAGCAAAAGAACAGCGACGCCACAAACACAATGGCGCTTGCGATGATGGCACCCCAAAGCTCTCCCAGCACGTGGCTGTAGGCGTGCTCCATGGTCTGGACGTCGCCCATGATGGTCTCGGTTAAATCGGCCAGATCACGACGACCAAAAAACGACAGCGGCAGTTTGCGCAAGCGCTCGGCAATCTCCATACGCTGCTTGCCGCACTCCTCGTAAAAGATGCAGTAGGTGTAGTAATACTGCTGCCAGTTAGAAGCAAAGAGCAACACAAAAAAGACCAGGAGGCCGCCCACGATCGGCAGGGCATCCGGCAGGTCAGCCCCGCTGACGAGATGCTCGACAAAGCCGGCCATAACCAGGAATAAAAAGCCCATGCCGGCCATGGTGATGAGATTGGTGAGCGTGGTCCAGAAAATGCCGCGTTTTACGCCGGCGACGCCTTTATCGGATAGGAAATACTTCTTTTGGAATGAGGCGAACATTTAGGCCTCGCCTCCCTTCGTGACGGTGGCATCCGCGGTCGCTGCAGTGATTTTCCAGCTCGCGGCCTGTTCGTACTCGGCCCACATCTTGGCATACAGGCCATTTTGGGACAGCAACTCGGCATGGGTACCCGACTCCTGCACGCTGCCCTGGTTGAGCACCACGATTTGGTCTGCGCCCACTACAGTCGAGAGTCGGTGCGCGATCATAATGACCGTGCGACCCGCCGCCAGTTTGCTAAAAGCACGTTGGATGAGCGCCTCGTTCTCGGGATCGGCAAACGCCGTGGCCTCATCGAGCACCACGATAGGCGCGTCTTTAAGGATCGCGCGGGCGAGGGCCACGCGCTGGACCTCGCCGCCCGAAAGATATGCTCCGCCGGCACCGAGCATGGTATTGATGCCCTGTGGGAGCTTGGCCACAATGTCGTCGCACTGAGCTGCGGAGAGGGCCGCACGCACTTCGTCGTCAGTGGCCGTAGGCTTGGAGGCGCGTACGTTGTCGGCAAGTGTTTGCCGGAACAGCTGGTTGGTCTGGAACACGAAGGCGACCTGGTCCATAAGCTCGTGCGGATCCATATCGCGAACGTCCACACCACCTACGAGCACTCGACCCGAGGAAACATCCCAAAAACGCGGAATCAGGCTTGCGCAGGTTGACTTACCGCCACCCGAGGGACCCACCAGGGCGAGGGTGCTACCAGCGGAAACGCTGAAACTTACATGGCTAACGGCAGGTGCTTCGGCACCTTCGTACGTAAAGCTCACGTCCTCAAATCGCACGTCGCCGCCGGCAGGGTGCTTGGGTTGTGCGGGCACGGAAAGCTGCTTGGAATCCATGACGCTTCGAATACGAGCCAACGAATCGGCACTCATCTGAGAGGCCTCGCCCACAAACATGAGCTTGGTCATGGCCGTCGGTACCACGGCCGAAAATATCGCGTAAAACGTGAAGTTGGTCATAAAATGCGCGAAGTCCGTCTCGCCTGGCGCCAACAGCAACGCCACGGGCAACAGGAATGCCACAAGACCATTGAGCGCGGTAAGGTTGAGTACCTGCGGACCTCGGCAGAACGTGCCCGCATAGTTTTGCGCCATGTCGGCGTATTCGGCGATCGCATCGTGGAAGGCCTTAAAGGAGTAGACCGTCTGCTGAAACACCTTGACCACGGGGATGCCGCGTACGTATTCGGTGCCGGTCTTGTTCATCTTGACCAGCGCTCCCATGTAGGCCTTCATGAACTCGGCACCTTCGCCGCTCATCATGGTGGCCATGGCGCCAAACGAAACGACGACCGAGATAAGGCATGCCGCGCCCAAGCGCCAATCGAGGGCGAAAAGCAGCACGAGCAAGCCCACGACCATGGCGGCGGCGCCGGCGATATCGGGCAGCATGTGCGCGAGCAGGGTCTCGGTGGAGGCGGCGCATCCGTCTACAATACGGCGCAGCTCACCGGTGGCGTGCGTGTCAAAGTAGCCGAGCGGCAGCTTAAGCAGGTGCTCGCTCGTAGTCTTGCGGATATTGGACGCGCAGCGAAACGCAGACAGGTGCGTGCACATGAGCCCCACGAAATAAGCTACGATGCTTGCCAGCGCAAACCCCACGGCCCACCAGCCATACATCGCGATGTCGCAGGCTTCGCTCCAGTTAGGTGCCACGGCGATCAGGTCGCGAGCGACAAGCCAAATGCACACGTACGGGCCAAAGCTCAGCAGCTGCGAGAGCGCCGAGAGCGCCATGCCCAAATACGTTAGGAATTTACGGTCACCGGCATACGCGAGCAACTCGCCGATGCCTCCACCTTCCCTTTTTGATCCCTTTGCCATGAGATTCCTTTCTAACGGCTTGAGAGTTAACCGTAATGAACTTATCATTGATGTGTTAGCCATGGCTCACAATCAAGCCAGGCGTGGACGTTTCTGCAAAGGAAAGGGACGCTTTTGCAAATACGGCGGGCAGCGACCGACATAACCGAGCTCTACGCACCGCAGTTTGAGCAGTTTGGCCTGGAGCTTTCCGGCAAGGGCGCCGTCTTTACCGGCGAGGTGGCAAACGATCGGGCGCACGGACGCGCATGGATCATGCCCCTCTCCCCCACCTGCATCGTCATAGAGCATTTCATTACCCCGACGCACGATATGTACCTGGCCGAATACACACCCGAGCCGTACGCCTGCGTGAGCGAGGTCAGCGCGCCCACACTTACATGCATGCCCGAGGCTGGCATAACGCCTGCGAACCTTACACTCTTGCATAGACCGTGGCCAAACAATGCCGTTTGCAGCTTTATCCAAGATAACTGTGGCGAGGAATTAAGCCCACTGTTTGCAGGGCAACTCTACCACTCGCGCTCGGTGCTCTTTTTGCCTGGATATTTTGACGAACTGGAGCACCGCTATCCCACCGAGTTCGCGGGAATCTTTGAGGCGTTTGCCGAGCCATGGCACGAGGAAGCGACGTCTGCCATCTGCCACACGCTGCGCCGGATTAACGAGGACCGCGCCCGCACCGTAGGCGGACACGTCTATATGCAGGGCATCGTGGAGACCATGGTCGCGGAGCTCGCCTGTTCGCGCGCGGCCCACAAGCAGGCGCGGCAGGCGGCAGACACACGCGTCAGCATAACCATTGCCGAAGAAGCAACGGCAATGATTGAGCGCGCGCTCGACAAAGGCAGACGTGTGGGTATCAACGAGGTGGCCGAGAGGCTCTACACAAGCCGCTCCAAACTATGCGCCACCTTTAAGGCCCAAACAGGCGAGTCGATGGGCGCCTACATTCGCAGACGCCGTATGGAGCGAGCACAGGACCTTTTGGCCGATAGCGGGCTCACGATAGCGCAGGTAGCAGAGCGGCTCGACTACCCTCAGCAAGCCGCCTTCGCCCAAGCCTTCAAACAATACACCGGCACCACCCCCACCGCTTGGCGAAGCAAGCATCGCTAAGGCCCAAGCTCCCTGGCCGTAACGGAGCGATTAATTAGCCACCGCCCGTCAGCTCACCCAGGATCTAAACGTCAAGATGCGCACAATCAAGCGCCTTTTTGATAAGAGGGACAGATCGATCAGCCAAATACAACGGAATGTTGAGCACCCCGTCGTCGAGCTTTAGGTTCTTAAGTGAGTAGCGGACCCTCAATGGAGTCGTCTCCGCATGCTTGTCGGCATAGTACTTAAGGCTCTTGGAGTGAACGACCTCTCCCGATTTGACCTCGACGGGAACGATTTCGTTTCCGACTTGAATCAAAAAATCGACTTCGTGCTTCGGCTTCTCGTTTGTCCAGTAACGCGGAGCAGCATCTAACTGTGAAAGTAATGCCTGAAGCACATAGTTCTCGGCGAACGAACCTTTGAACTCCGAAAATAGCGCATCCGAGATGGCAAAAGCGGACGCATCCAGCCTTGCCATGCGGCGCAGCAAGCCGACATCAAGACAGTAGACTTTAAATGCCTTGAGGTCATCGTACGCAGAGAGCGGCACACCACCGGCAGCATTAAGGCGAACCGCCGTGATGAGCCCAGCATCGGCAAGCCATTCCAGAGCATCCTCGTATTCTCGAGCACGAGCCCCCTCGCGCACCGCACCCCAAACGAACTTTTTGTTCTCGCGCGCCAACTGAGCTGGAATCGAGTTCCATATTTGCGAAAGCTTGGCGAACTGCGCACGGCCACCATGCTTGGCAAAATCGCGCTCGTAGGAATCCAAGAGATCAGACAACACCTTATCGACCTGAACGATATCGCCCGTCTCCACCCACCGGCCAAGAGCCTCTGGCATGCCGCCGCATGCAAAATAACGACGAAGATGCTCGACGAGACGGACATGGAAGAAATCGGGCACTGTTTCGATCTGATCCAGGCCGCCAAGGTATTCGTCGTAGTTTGCAGCGCCCTCGGCTTTCAGAAACTCGGAAAAGCTCATGGGGCGCATCTCCATGAACTCGACCTTTCCCACCGGAAAAGCGCTGGTCTCACGGGACAAGCGAACGCCCAACAAAGACCCTGCGCATGCGACGTGATACTCGGGGGCCTCGTCACAGAAGTATTTAAGGGCGCCGACTGCAGAAGGACAATCCTGGATCTCATC
>USMH01000063.1 GCA_900555745.1 uncultured Collinsella sp. | reverse complement strand
ACCTCGAGCAGGCAGTCGAGCAACAGCGGGTTAAAGGTGCCGCACTTACCGTCCAAGATCATCTGGATCGCCTCCTTGTGCGGGATAGCGTCCTTGTACACGCGCACGCTCGTCAGCGCATCGTACACGTCGGCCACCGAGACCACCTGCGCGGCAATGGGAATCTCGTCGCCCTTAAGGCCATCGGGATAGCCCTTGCCGTCCCAGCGCTCGTGATGCCAACGCGCAATCTGGTACGCATATTCCATAAGCGCATTGCCGACGTGATGGCGGCCCAGCTCAAGCAACATGTCGGCGCCCATCGTGGTATGCGTCTTCATAATCTCGAACTCCTCGGGCGTAAGGCGTCCGGGCTTGTTGAGGATCGCATCGTCAATCGACATCTTGCCGATATCGTGCAGCGCCGAAGCCAGGGCAATCGTAGAGCGTTCCTCATTGTCGAGGGAGATCGTGCCGCTACGCTGGACCAGACAGCCAAGCAGCAGCTCGGTCAGCTTTTCGATATTCGTAACGTGCCTGCCGCTCTCGCCATTGCGAAGTTCCATGACACCGGCCATGATGTCGATGAGCATGCGACTGTTCTTGACGCGCTCGTTGTACTGCTGGGACAGCAGGCTCGTCAGGCGGCGCTGTTTGGCGTACAGACGGATGGTGTTGCTTACACGGCGGCGCACGACACGGGAGTCAAACGGGCGGCTGATATAGTCCGAGGCGCCCAGCTCGTACGCGCGCAGAACCACATCGTCGGAATCTTCGCTCGAAATCATGATGACAGGTAGTTTGTCAACAACCGATCGGCGCGACAGATCGGCCAGCACCTCAAAGCCGCTCACGTCCGGCATGACAATGTCCAGTAGCACGAGCGACAACTCATCGCCATAGCGGTCGACCATATCGAGCGCCGTACGATCGTTATCAGCCTCGAGGATGCAATACTCGTCCTTGAGCATCTCGTTGAGAATGGCTCGGTTCATCTCGGAGTCATCGATGATAAGCACCAAAGGCTTTTCGTTTTGGAAGGCCTCGATGAAATCGCCATCGGTCACGACCGTACCGGCTTTTGCCTTAGCACGGCTCAGTAACTGGACAGCGCGGCCAACGCCCTCATCAACCGTCTCGCCATGAATGCGAACGCCACCAACACATGCCGTCAAGCTCACGTACTCATGGCCCGGAACAATCGTGGCATGAACGGCATCGGACACCTGATGCAGGCGACGGGTGAAGTCATCGGAGGGAATATTGGGCATGACAACCACAAACTTGTCGCAGCCATAGCGCACAAGCTCGTCAGTCGAACGAATTCCGCTGCGTATGGCTGTCGCCACAGCACCGAGCGCAAGGTCGCCGGCATGGCGGCCACACGTATCGTTGAAGACCCTAAAATCATCAAGGTCGATCACCGCAACGCCGGCATTCATGCGGGCGTTGCGGAGCTTTTCCTCGTAATATCGGCGATTGCGCACACTCGTCAGCACGTCGGTGTAGACAAGGTCCTCTTCTGCAGCCTCTTGCTCATCGATCGGACGCACCATCAGCAGGACGTGAGGCTCGCCCTCGACCTTCAGAGGGCGCAGGCGAGCGCGGTACTCGGTACCATCATTGAGCAGCTGCTCCGATACATCATCGGAACCTGCCAAGGCCTCAAGACTTGACTGGCGCAGACAAGGGCACCGATTGCCGGCGAGCAGGCAGTTAGGCTCGCTCTTAATCTGATCGGCCGACAGCAAACGCACCACGGGGTAGGTCTTCGCGACGCGGGCGACCTCAGCGGCAGCCTCCTCGTCGGTTAGATTGGCCTCGTGATTATTGAGCATATGGGGCCCTTTCGATAGTTTCGCATAGTAGCGGTGGGTTCCAAATGCTACAAGGGTAACACCTTGCCGATGCAGGTAAGCACGTGAACGCTGTTACATTTTTATGACCTGGCAAACGGTGGTAATGGAACCGCGGGCGCGTGGTTATTGGCGCATTCGTTAACAATGACGAAACGCCAACAGTCCCCCTCCCCGCAGGTCATCGAGCGTGCTAACGCTCCAAGACATCGCGAACGGCGTTTGCCGCCGTAACGGGGCGATCGCGCAAACCGTTATGCGCGCCCGGGATCGTCACAAGGGGGCAATCGAGATATTCGGCAGCCGCTCGCGTACCAGCCTCGCGGGGCGTACCGACCGAAAGCTCGCCCAAGAACACGGCCGACACCGCCTTTGACGCGCGGGCGCGCTCCCAGTCGGGAGCATATGTCATATTTGTTCCGTATTCATTGGCCATAAAGCAACGACCATTGCGCAGGGCATGTTTGACTTCCGCTTCGGTCGTCCCGGGAGCCTCGGGGTCCAAGTCGCCGAGAGCTCCCAAGAAAAGCCGGAGCGCCCTTGAAACCTTTCCAGCCGCAATCATATCGAGCAAAACCGGAGCTGCGCCCATACCGACGCCTTCGGCCGACACAGCCGGCTCATGCAGAATCGCACGGGCGACGAGATGGGGTTCGGTGCGAAGAAGCTCCAGCGCCACCAACGTACCGGCGCTATGCGCAAGCACATTTGCCGGAGCGCCAACGTATTCGATCACGGCTTGCAGGTCGGCGGCCTGAGCGGCAAGATCATAGCTGCCGTCTGCCGCATCGCTGCTGCCACCGCAGCCGCGGCGGTCGTAGGCAATTACGCGGTAGTTACGGCTGAGCTCGCGGGCGATGCCGTCAAAAAAGACACCGTCGACGCACGCACCGTGCACGCACACCAAGGCGGGTGTATCGGACGATACATCCGGGCCGGCATACTCGCGGCAGGCGATCGTAGTGCCCGCATTCTCGACCGTAAAATCCATGTTGTGCCCCCATCATCAACGCCCATCCAGTTGCACATCGGTACGGTTGGATGGGCCCGCATTGCCTTACGCCTTGTTAACAGATTAACTGTACCTGACCCGAGACTTTTCATGGCACCGCATAATGAGCGACGTGAAAAAACGAAACTTGTAAAGCAAGAGCCCACACCTTGCTTTGGAGCCGATGCTATGCTTAGGCACAATTGTCTTGAGGAGCATATGCCTATGTCTACGTTTTTGAATGCCAGCCCCATCTTTGGGCCCGTTCGCAGCCGTCGCCTGGGCCTTTCGCTCGGCGTCAACATGATGCCGGCCAGCGGCAAAATCTGCACGTTCGACTGCATTTACTGCGAAAACGGTCTCAACGCTGAGCGCCCCTGCCATGAGCCGTACAACATAGCTGCCGTGGTACTCGACGCGCTCGAGGTAAAGCTGCGCGAGATGGCAGCCGAGGGCGAGCTCCCCGATGTAATCACCTTCGCAGGCAACGGCGAGCCCACCGCCGCACCGGAGTTTCCGCAGGCCATCGCCGGCGCCGTCGCGCTGCGCGACGAGCTGGCCCCAAACACCAAGATTGCCGTGCTTTCCAACGGCACGCGCGCCGACCGTCCCCAGGTACACGATGCGCTCATGATGGTCGACGACAACATCCTCAAGCTCGATACGGTCGACCCGGCTTTTATCCAGCTGCTCGACCAGCCCGTTGGCCCCTACGATGTAGAGCACCAGATAGAGACGTTCGCGAGCTTTAACGGCCACGTCATTATCCAGACGATGTTTTTGAGCGGCGAGTACCGAGGCAAGTCTCTCGATAACACCGGCGAGGAGTACGTTGGCCCTTGGCTCTCGGCGCTCGAGCGCATTCGCCCGCAGGAGGCGACCATCTACACAGTGGCGCGCGAGACACCGGTCGCCGGCCTTGCCAAAGCGGCGCCCGAGGTGCTCGACAAGATTGCTGCACGCGTGCGCGCCCTCGGCATCCCCTGCCAGGTGAGCTACTAGCAAAACCACGCAGCAGCCAGTGCCCGCCATCCCGCCCCATCAGTTGCGGTGATATAGTTCCTATTTGTGCTGTTAAACCGCTTAAATCGGAACTATATCACCGCAACTTTTATGGACGCGTGAGTGGGCTATACTAGCTGCGGATGAAAGGAAGTTAGCCATGTATGACAAAGGACCCGTACCCGGCCGCAACGACGCCTGCTGGTGCGGCAGCGGCAAAAAATATAAGAAATGTCACAGCGCCTTCGACGAGCGCCTCGAGCGCCTGTGGGAGGAGGGCTGGGAGGTCCTGCCCCGCACGCTCTACAAGACGCCCGCCGATATCGAGGGCATCAAACGCTCGGCCGCTATCAACGTGGGCGTGCTCGATTATGTGGGCGAGCACATCGCCGCGGGCATGACCACCAACCAGATTGACCAGATGATCTACGACTACACCGTCGAACACGGTGGCACGCCGGCCGATCTCAACTACGAGGGCTACCCCAAAAGCGTGTGCACCTCGATCAATGATGTGGTCTGCCACGGTATCCCCTGTGATACGGACGTGCTGCACGAGGGCGACATCATCAACGTCGATTGCTCCACGATCCTGGACGGCTACTTTAGCGACTCGAGCCGCATGTTCTGCATCGGCGAGGTCTCGGCCGAGCGTCAGCGCCTGGTCGACGTCACTCGCGCCAGCGTGGAGGCGGGTCTGGCCGCCGTCAAGCCGTGGCTACCGCTGTCCGTGATGGCCGAGGCCGTGCAAAAGACGGTCGAGGACGCCGGCTTTAGCGTGGTGCGCGAGTACGGCGGACACGGCATCGGCAAGGAGTTCCACGAGGACCCGTTTGTGGGCTTTACCACCGAGGCGCCCGATGTGGACACCATCATGGCTCCGGGCATGGTCTTTACCATCGAGCCCATGGTCAACGCCGGAGCGCCCGACATTAAGATTAGCAAGGGCGACGGCTGGTGCGTACGCACCAAGGACGGCAGTGATTCGGCCCAGTGCGAGGTACAGCTCGTGGTGACCGAGGATGGTTACGAACTGCTGAGCTGGTAGCCGTGGATGCGCCGGGCTTCGCGATGGATATGTTAACCATCGCGAAGCCCGGCGTTTTATTTGAACGTTTTGCCTGATAAAACCTGCCAAAATAAACCTGTCCCTTTTTGGCAGGTCGAGCGGAGAGGACTGCTTGTGAACATCCTGGTTTTGCTGCCCGTCAATGACCGCCATCGCGCAATTCTTGAGTCGAGCGCTCCGGGCGAGGACTTTATCTACACGAGCTCCGACGCCGCCACGCGCGAGCAGGTCGCCGATGCCGACGTGATCTTGGGCAACATCGACCCTGGCATGCTCACGGCATGCGAACATCTCCAGCTGTTGCAATTGCAGACCGCCGGCTATGACGACTACCTTGCCGCCGGCACCGTGCCGGCCGACGCCAAGCTTTCCTGCTCGGTGGGCGCCTACGGCCAAGCCGTGAGCGAGCACATGTTTGCCATGGTCCTTTCCATGATGAAGCGCCTGCCCGACTATCACGACTTGCAGCGCGAGCATCGCTGGGAGGATTTGGGGCCGGTCACCTCGCTCAAAAACGCCAATGTGCTGGTGCTGGGCGCGGGCGATATCGGTGGCCACTTCGCCACGCTCTGCCGCAGCATGGGCGCACACGTCCGCGGCATCAAGCGCCATCCGCTCGTCTACCCCATTGTGTTTGAGGACATGGACGGCATGGACGCCCTGCCCGAGCGCCTAGCCGAGGCTGACATCGTCGCATCCTTTATGCCCAGCACACCCGAGACCCGCGGCCTGGCGAACGCCGAGTTCTTTGCCGCGATGAAGCCGAGCTCCTTCTTTGCCAACGGCGGCCGCGGCGATCTTGTGGTCGCCGACGACTTGGTTGCCGCCTTGGAGTCGGGACATCTCGCCGGCGCCGCGGTCGACGTCACCGACCCCGAGCCGCTGCCTGAGACAAGCTCGCTGTGGGATGCGCCCAACATGCTCATCACGCCACACGTCTCCGGCTGGTTCCACCTGGCAGCCACGCTCAACAATGTGGTCGACATTGCCGCGGAGAATCTGCGTCACCTGCAGGCAGGCGAGACCCTGCGCTGCTGGATCGAGCACTAGGGTTCCGCCGTTCTAACGAACGGCGGACCGGTCGACGCTGCGCGCCGCCCAGAGCGACAATTTGTCATTCAAAAGGCAAGGCATGA
>USMH01000062.1 GCA_900555745.1 uncultured Collinsella sp. | reverse complement strand
CGTGTTACCATGAGAAAAAATTGTTATGAACATTTCCGATTTCACCCAAAGGAGTTGCCCGTGAACGAGACCGTACGTCGCTTTTTGCCGATGGTCGATTTTCTGGAGCAGATACTCGGCAAAAACAGCGAAATCGTGCTGCACGATTTCTCGGATCCCGACCACGCCATCGTCGATATTCGCAACGGCATCGTGAGCGGCCGCAAGGTCGGCGGTCCCGCCACCGATCTGGCACTCAAGATCATGCACGACGCCAAGTATCGCGACCTGCCGTTTATTACGGGCTACGAGGGGCGCGGTGCCGGCGGCAAGACGTTGGAGTCAGCGACGTACTTTATCCGCGAGAATGATGAGATCGTCGGTATGCTCTGCGTCAACACCGACCTCTCGACCGTGCGCTCCATCAACGCCATGGCGCAGCAGCTCATGGCGTGCTTCGACGCGGCGCCGACGCGCACGGAGCCCGCCCCTATCGAGGTCGAAAGCCTTTCGGAGTCTACACAGGAGCTCATCGACCGCAGCATTGCCGAGTTGCTGAGCGCGCGTGGGCTGGATGTAGCGTCGCTTGGTCAGAGCGACCGCGTGGACGTCATTCGCCACCTCAACGGCAACGGGGTGTTCATGCTCAAGGGCGCTGTTGCCTGCGCCGCCACCGCGCTGGGCATCTCGGAGCCCAGCGTCTACCGCTACCTGCAAAAAGTTCGCAAGGAAGGCTAACGAGCAAAATGGAGCGCGGCTCCACAAGCGATCCATCACTTGACAAAAGACCCTGCAGCTCGCACGCGCTGCAGGGTCTTTTTGCATGTCATGTTTAGTTGTGGCCAACGCCTTAGAGAGCGGCGATGACCTCGATCTCGACCAGACCGCCAGCCGGAAGGGCGGCAACCTGGAAGGCGCTGCGCGCGGGGAACGGGGCCTCGAACTTGGAGGCGTAGATCTCGTTCACGGCGGCGAAGTCGGCGATGTCGGCCAGGTAGACCGTGGTCTTGACGACATCGGCAAAGGTGGCGCCGGCAGCGGTCAGCAGGGCCTCGACGTTGGCGAGGGACTGCTTGGCCTGGGCCTCGACGCCCTCGGGCATCTTGCCGGTCGCGGGATCGATGCCCAGCTGGCCGGACAGGAACACCTTGTTGCCGGCCTGGATACCGGGGGAATACGGGCCGATGGCTGCGGGTGCGTTATCGGAAGACACGACGGTCTTGCTCATGTTTTTCTCCTTACGATCAATTGAGAGAGCGTGAGCGCGGTGTTCACACCGGGAGGCACAGTTCGGTCTGAACACCGCGCTTGATTGGGATAGTACTCAAGGTTTCCGCGCGATGCAAGATTATTATCACGTTGCGAGAATATTTTATCGCCCAACGGTTTCCCCGAACCGCTGAACGGTTCTCATGTGGAGCAGCCAGTCCAAGCTGCTGAAGACTTTGTCCTGCTTAGGCTGCGGGCGTCGCCCACCGCAGCGACGCCACTATACTTTTGGATATCTGAGCATTTTGAAAGGCAGGATATGACCGCAACCGCCAGTCGAACCACCAACCGCAGACCCGAGCTTTTAGCGCCCGCCGGAGGACCCGAGCCCTTTGCCGCCGCACTCGCCGCTGGCGCTGATGCCATCTACTGCGGCATGGGCAGCTTCAACGCCCGCCGCAAGGCCACCAACTTTACCGACGAGGCCTTTGAGCAAGCCTGCCGCGCCGCGCATCTAGCCGGGTCGCGCGTCTACGTCACGGTCAACATCGTCATCAAGCAGTCCGAGATGGGCGATGCACTGCAGCTCATCCATCGCTGCTCCACGCTGGGCGCCGACGCCTTCATTATCCAGGACTGGGGCCTGTTCTTTGAGGTCAAGCGCACGATGCCCGGCATCGAGACGCACATCTCGACCCAAGCAAACATCCACGACGACCGCGGAACCCTTTGGTGCCGTGAGCAGGGCGCCGACCGCGTGACCCTCTCGCGCGAGCTCTCCATCGACGAGATTGCTGCCATCCACGACGCCGCGCCCGACGTTGACCTGGAGGTCTTTAGCCACGGTGCCATCTGCTTTTGCTACTCGGGCCTATGCCTGCTCTCGAGCTTTGCCATGGCGGGCCGCTCGGCCAACCGCGGCATGTGCGCCCAGCCCTGCCGCCTGCCCTACGAGCTGATCGACGAAAACGGTCGCGCTCTCTCCCCCGCCGGCCGCGAGCGCGCGCTGTGCCCGCGCGACACCAACACATCGCAGCTTGTTCGCCGTCTGTATGACGCCGGCGCCGCATCGCTCAAGCTCGAGGGCCGCATGAAGGCTCCCGATTACGTGTACTCCATCGTCGATGTGTATCGTCACGAAATTGACGACATGCTATCCGGAGCCGCCGTTGCCAAGGACGAGGAAGCCGCCCGCCAGCGCCAGCTCAAGCGCTGCTTCAACCGCGACTTTACGCACGCCTATCAGGACGGCACCTCGGGCGACGAGATGATGAGCTATGAGCGTTCCAACAACCGCGGCCAGATCGTGGGCACGGTGCTGGGCAGCCGCCCGGCCAACCGCGATGTGCGCGGCCTCAAGCCCGACGACCGCCGTCGCCGCGCCGCCATCGCCCGCATTGAGCTGTTTGAGCCCGTGGGCAAAGGCGACCTGCTGGAGCTTCGCCACGATAACGAGTTTGACCAGTTCCTGACCACCATTGCCGCCGATGATGCCGCCGCCGGTGACATCATTGAGTGCCGCGTGCCCCGCAGCATGCCTGAGGGCTGCCGCGTCCGCGTGATTCGCAGTCAGCGCGCCATCGACGCCGCCGGCGCCGCACTCAAGCGCGATGTGCTGCGCCGCCGAGCTGTTGACGTGTCCGTCGTGGCGCGCCTGGGCGAGCCGTTTACTGTCACACTCACCTGCTGCGATGATCCTTCGCTTGCGGCCACGGCCACGGGCTTTACCGTCGAGGCTGCTAAGACCCGCGCCGTTGAGGCGGCAGACCTGGTTGAACATGTGGGCCGCATGGGCTCCTCGCCCTTTGAGGCTGCGAGCTTTGATGTGACACTCGATGAGGGCTGCGGCATGGGCTTCTCCGCCGTGCACAAGGTGCGCGCCGCCGCCTGCAAAGCATTGGAGGAGGCCATTCTGGCGCCGTACGAGGAGCGCGCGAAAACGCTCGAGCTGCCGGTACTCGACAAATGTACGCGCGCCATGCCCGAGCATTACCGCGATGAGCCGCAGATCTGCGCCGCCGTCACCACACTCGAAGCCGCCGAGGCGGCTCGTGCCGAGGGCGCCACGCGCATCTACATGACCACCGATGCGCTCGATGCTGTCGGACTCTCCCCTGCCGATGCATTTGAGCAGGGTATCGTGCCCGTACTCGACGAGGTCTGCCGCGCCGTCGACCACGAGCGCGTCGACCCGTGGGTTGTTGCCGGCGCCACGGTCGCTATCGGCAACATCTCTGAGCTTGCCCTGGCCGCCCAGGTTGGCGCCACGGCCGAGATTCGCTCTTGCCTGCCGGTGCACAACACGCCCTGCATGGAGGCGCTTGCCGAGCGCGGAGCCGGTGCGTTTTGGCTCTCGCCCGAGATCACACTCGACGAGATTGTCTCGCTCGGCGCCGCCGCGCCCGCGGCTCTGGGCATCACCGTCTTTGGCCGCCCGCGCGTTATGACGAGCGAGCACTGCATCCTGCAGGTGGCCAATGGCTGCATCCACGATTGTGCCAGCTGCCGTCTGCGCGCCCGCAAGCTGTCGCTCAAGAATATCGACGGCAAGGTCATGCCGGTGCGTACCGACATCCACGGCCGCTCACGCTTGTACGACGCCTACCCCATCGACCTCACGCCTCAGGTTCCACAGTTACTCGATGCCGGCGTGCGCCGTCTTATGGTCGACGGAACCCTGCTCGAGGCCGATGAGATCGCCCGTGCCGTCGCTCGCGTCCGTCGCGCCGTCGAGGCGGCTCAAGCCGGCCGCAAGCCCGCCGCCCGCCTGCGCGGGGCGACCTCGGGCTGCATGTTTGTGGGAATCAGCTAACCGAAAGGCTTACACGTGAACGAAGAACCTCAAGTCCTCTACTGCGACGCCTGGCTTATGGCCATCGACAAGCCCGCCGACATGATCGTCCACGGCGACGGCACCGGCGAGCGCACGCTCACCGACTACGCCAGCGACCTGCTGCTGGCGATGGGCGACGGCTTTGCCGCGACCGACATGCAGCCGCTCAATCGCCTGGACCGTGACACCACCGGCGTGGTGCTGTTCTCGCTCGACAAGCAGACGCAGCCCGCCTTTGACCAGATGGTCATCGACCACGCGTTCGAAAAGCACTACCTAGCGCTCGCCGAGGGCAAGATCGACTGGAACGAAAAGCTCATCGACAAGCCCATCGCCCGCGACCGTCACGACAGCCGAAAGATGCGCGTCGGCGCCAGCGGCAAGCCGTCTCAAACGCGCGTGAAGGTGCTCAAACGCCTTAAGAGCCGTCGTGGCCTGCCCACGCGCTCGTATATCGATGTCGAGTTACTCACCGGCCGCAAGCACCAAATCCGTGTGCATCTGGCAAGCGAGCGCCATCCCCTGGTTGGCGACGACCTGTACGGAACGCCGCGCCCCTGCGGCCTGATGCTCCACGCCCACAGCGTGTCCTTCACGCATCCCGTAACCGGCGAGCACATCCACATCGAAGCCCCCTGCCCCTGGGAGCCCTAAACCACCACAATGGGGACAGGCACCTTTGTGGTGGTTTTGCCGCAATGGCTCAGCCGCGGTCCCAAAACGTCTCGATCTGTAACAGTTAGAACCCATTTTCCGGTCTATCTGTTACAGATCGAGACATTCGAATCCCCCTCAAGGGAAAATCTCAATCTGTAACAATAACTCGGCAAAATCGGTCCCAGATGTTACAGATTGAGACAAAGGGACGGCGCGGTTCGGAAGTATCTCAATCTGTAATATCTAACCCACTTTTAACGGTCCAGTTGTTACAGACGTAGACAAACCGGTAGACAACGAAAGCGGCAACGCCCGTGATGGACGTTGCCGCTTTTCTATTGAGAAAACTACTCGGTTTCCGTTGCTAACCACCACAATGGGGACAGGCCCCTTTGTGGTGGTTTTGGCCTTAGCCCGTCCCCTGCTGCTAGACCGTGATGACGTTGTCCATCGACTGGTACTTGGCGGGTACCTCGCCCGCAGTGATGATCGTTGCATCACGAAAGTCCGCGAACTTGACGGGCGCCACCATGCCGAATTTGCTGGCGTCTGAGATTACGAAGCGTTTGGCGGTATGGCGCATCGAGATACGCTTGACTTGCGCTTCCTCGATATCCGGTGTGGTGAGACCTTGCTCGGCGGCGATGCCATTGGAACCCCAAAAGCCGCAGTTGAAGTTATAGCGGTCCAGGGTTGCCAAGGCATCGGGACCGACGAGCGCCTCGGTCTCGGGCTTGAGCTCGCCGCCCAGCACCACGGTGCGCATGCCGCGCAGAGCGAGATGCTGAGCATGGAGCACGGAGTCGGTCACATAGGTGACGCCCTCAAGGCGCGGAAGATGCTCGATGAGCCTAAGCGTCGTGGAGCCCGAATCGATATACACAAAGCTATCGGGCTCCACAAGCGCCGCCGCACGGGCGCAGATACGCTCCTTGTCGTCGTTATGGAGATCGCTGCGCTCGCTGATCGTTAGGTCGCGCGTCACGTGCGCGCGCTCAAGACTCGTCGCCCCACCGTGGACCTTGGCGATGCGGTGTGCGCGGTCGAGCGTCTGCAGGTCGCGCCGAATGGTAGACGCCGTCACGCCCAGGGTATCGGCAAGCTCTGGCACAGTAACCGAGCCAGCCTGCTGCACCATCGACACAATCGCGTTGAGCCTATCTTCCGCAAGCATCGCTTACTCCTCCTCGGGGTACACAACTCCCCAGTCGGCGCGAAGCTTGGTCATCAGCTCCATAACATCAGAAGCATAGCCCAGAAGCTCGCACTTCGAATCATCGCCGGCAACGGCCTTCTCCAGGTCGGCCATCTCGTAGCACAGAGCGTATGCCTCGGTGCCAGCGTGGACCTCCTCACGGCGACCGTCCGCAGTCCACACGATGGTCGC
>USMH01000061.1 GCA_900555745.1 uncultured Collinsella sp. | reverse complement strand
GGCTGTTTGGTTACTATAGAACGGCTGTTACGGAGAGCTGACCGAGAGGCCGAAGGTGCTCGCCTGCTAAGCGAGTATGCCCCAAAAGGGCATCTGGGGTTCGAATCCCCAGCTCTCCGCCAGTATGACTTTGAAGAAGGGTCCCATTTGGGGCCCTTTTTTATTATCAAGAATGGCAGCTGGGGATTAGAGTCCGAAAGGGCGTGAACATTAGGCAAACACGGGGCGCTTGAAAACGGGGAGACCCAGGCGTGCTCGTGCACCCCGGTGTGGGGTTCCGAGGGGATGGAGTAGAAATATGGTAAAGGTCGGGCTGCGTAAGCCGAATCTAAAGACATCACTCAAGGCAAGAACGACCGGCAGAGCGAAGCGCGCGGTAAAGCGGGCGATAATCCCCGGCTATGGTAAGAAGGGCATGGGGTGGATCAAAAATCCGAAGAAGGCTGCTTACAATGCCGTATACAGCAGAACGACCGTCGGAGTTGGGGATGTCGCTCGCGCCGTTGCTAAATCAGGCGCTCGGAGCTCGGCGTCAAGGACGTCCTCAATTACTGTTTCATCGCATGAAATTACACCTTTGGCGAAGCCTGAACAGAAATCTCTCACCCGAGAGATTACGTCGGTTGACAGGGCAAACAAGGCGCTTTTGCTATGCTTCCTTCTTGGGTGGTCGGGCGCTCATAGGGCGTATGCACGGATGTGGGGTAGCTTCTTTCTATATCTCTTTACCTTTGGCCTTTTTGGATTTGGTTGGCTGTTTGATATTGTGACACTACTGATGAGACGCTCCGAGCTAAGGCGTCTCGGCGACAGTGATCCGACTCAACAGCAAGCGCCATGTTCCGTTGATTCTACATTCGATCGAAATGTCGCCGACTCCGGAAATTGGGAACAGCGTGGAGATGGGGAGGCTGCGGCTCGGCTAGAGCTTCAACGTAAAAACCGTGCCTATATGGAAGAAAACGGCATCGACGTGGAGATGTTTACCGAGGAAAAGGTCGCGGCGGACGCCTTGCGAACCATTGAGTCGGTATGCCCGTGCATGCTTAGGTTTGACCGAGGCATGAGCGAAGAGGAGCCAAGCATCAGCTTTTGCTCTCCAACAAAGACGGGGAAAATGCCCAAGAATGTCGTCGAGGCCCGCATTTACCATCAGGACGTGAAGCTATTGATGGATTCCCACGGCTTCGAATTGCCGGAGTATGGTGACAGCATCAATGTCATGATTAGTTATCTAGCTGATGGGCGCATAAATAAAGTCGATATCCATGGGTTCCATAATGGCCGCTCCGTTAGTGTCTCCATTCGCAGGCGGAGCGACGATCTTGTTATGACGAGTGCGGGCACCATCGGAGAAACGGGTGCCTGGCAATCGCTGTGTTCTGGGGCAGACCCCTCAGCTGGGGATCTTTTCAGGGCCTTGACCAAGGAGGTCGAAAGGATCTACTAGCATGCCCGGTGGACCCGTTTTCAAGGTCCGAAAAGACACAGCGAAGGTAAACGGCTAGCAATGTCGCTTTGGTGATTCTGACGCATCCCGTTTAAGAGGTATTCAAAAAGAGGCGCCCCGTTGGACGCCTCTCCAATCTCAAATGTAATGTTCCCCCAGCCCTACATCTCGGGCGCCTTGGCGACGGTCTCGCTTTCTGCCGTGAGCGGGCGGTTGTCGATGCGGCGGCCCAGGCGGTCGAGCTTCACAAGGAGCCACTCAATGGGATTCGGCCCCGAGCCCTCCTCGTCGGCAACCAAATCCATGACGGCAATCTTGTTGCCATCCTGCTTGAGCGTCACACTGCCCACCTTGTCGCCCACATGCACCGTGCCCGAAAGATCGTCGTAGCTAACCTTTTCGGTCACCTCGCCGGCAAGGGAAAACACGGTCGCTTGCGCCGTAGGGTCGGCGAGCGTGGCGTCGATCGTCTTGTCCGTCCAATCTGTCTGGCTAATGCGTGCCATAAGCGGGTTGCCGTTGGCGGTCTTTTCCTGCGTGTTGGCGATTGCGACCGTCACCTTGTGACCGTAGTACCAATTGGCAAGGGCGGCGGTATCGGTAAAGCGCTGATCGGTGGTGGTGGAGTTCAAAATAACGGTGTAGATCTCGTCGCCGTCGCGGTTGTAGGCGCTCGTAAAGCAATAGCCTGCATCGTCGGTGGTGCCAGTCTTGCCACCGATGTTGCCATCTTGGCCCAGCAAATAGTTATGCGTGTCCATGGAATGCGAATGGTCGGTGCCGTCGGCGCCCGTGACCTCGATCCAGGAATCCTCGCTCGCTACGACCTCGCGGATCGTGTCGTTTTTCATGGCCTCCTGCATCATCAGCGCCACGTCGTGTGCGGTTGAGTGCATATCGCCAGCCCACTCATCAAAGTCCAGACCATGCGGGTTTTCAAAAAGCGTACCGGTGCAGCCGAGCTTCTTAGCGCGCTCGTTCATGGCCTTCACAAATGTGGCCTCGGCGTCTTTGGTCTTAGGGTCGATCTTCTTGCCCACATATTCGGCGAGCACGATGGCGGCGTCGTTGCCCGAGGGAATCATCAGGCCGCGCAGCGCCTGCTCCACGGTAAGCTCGTCGCCTTCGAGCAAGCCGGCGGTCGAATTACCCACGGTGGCTGCGGCGTTGCTCACCGTGACCTTCTCGTCCATCTTGCAATTCTCGACGGTTAGGATTGCGGTCATGACCTTGGTGATCGAGGCAATCTTGACCTGCTCATCGGCGCCGCGCCCATAGTAGACGGTGCCGTCTTTGCCCATGACGAGGGCATTGGTCGCATCGATATCGGGCAGGTTTTCGGCCGTGATGCCGCGCGCATCGGCGGTTTTGCCGCAAACATTGTCGGTCGTGAGCACTTGGGCGCCGGCGACGGTGGGCGCGCCAGCGGCAAGGGCGATAGCGCAGACAAAGCCGGCGGCAAGCTGGGCTGAGCGCTTTGCAAAAGAGGTGAGGGACTTCACAGATTTCGCTTTCGACGGGATGGTCTCTTCTGGAACTAGAGTATATCGTTTGCCGGCGTCGACGATCATCGCGTGCGTGCGAGGCCCACATCCGCGCCCGAACGGGCACAAGGGTGCTTAAGGCCGACTTAATCACCCACGCTTGTTGTGTGTGGCGTGCGTCGCCTCGGGCATAATGGAGCGCGAGAGGAGCACGCATGAACGAGCGCATACTGGTAGTTGATGACGAGAAGGCCATCGCCGACTTGGTTGGTATCTACCTTACAAAAGAGGGCTTTGATGTCCAGATTGCCTATAGCGGGGCCGATGCTGCCAAGGCAATCTTGGAGCAGGAGTTCGATTTGGCGCTGCTGGATGTCATGCTGCCCGATATCGATGGATTTGTGCTGCTGCGTACGATCCGTTCCAGCCATACCTATCCTGTGATCATGCTGACGGCGCGCGATGCCCAGCAAGACAAGATCGAGGGCCTTTCGCTTGGTGCGGACGATTACGTGGTTAAGCCGTTCCGCCCGCTGGAGCTCATCGCGCGTGTGCACGCTCAGCTTCGCCGCTACACCAGCTACGGTAGCCGTGCGCAGGCGGCCGAGTCGCCGACCATTCAGCTCGACGGCTTGGAGATCAACCGCGATGCTCGTTCCGTAACGGTGGACGGTTCACCGGTACGCCTCACACCCACCGAGTATTCAATCTTGCTGTATCTGGTCGAGCATCGCGGCAGCGTGGTGGCCGTGGAGGACCTGTTCCGCGCGGTATGGAACGAGGACTTTATGTCCGGCTCCAACAATACGGTGATGGTGCACATTCGCCACTTGCGCGAAAAGATCGGCGACGACGCACAAAAGCCGCGCTTTATCAAAAACGTCTGGGGCGTCGGCTACATCATCGAATAACGCTTTTCGCTTGTGAGGATCTTGATATGACAAAAGACGATAGGCAAGCGTTCGAGGTGCCCGATCGACTCTTTGAATACGTGAGGTCAGTCGTCGACAACCGCGCGCTTGCAACGGTGCTGCTCTTTTTGCTGAGCCTGCTGCTGATTGGCATCGATAACATCGCTGGAATCTTGGCGGTGCTGCTTGTTGGCATTTTGCTGATCGATCGATTTGAGATTGTGTGCCGCTGCGTGGTGATTGGCGGCGCCGCGTGGGCCATGACGTTGGCGATTGGCGCCATGGCGCTCGGCGGCATCGAAGGGCCGGTGCTGTTCGATGCCGGCTTTGTATTCAACATGCTTGGCTTTGTGCTGGCGCTTGCCGCGTGCGTGCTGTTCTTGTGCGGCCGCGCCCTGTACTACCAGGGCTACGAGCAGGGCGAGCAGCATGCCGATTGTGTGCTGGCTGCTCGTATTCAAGATCGCCTGATCGATCACCCCGACACCTGGGACAACATCGACGGCGACTTCTTGGAGGTCGAGGGCGCCCTTAACCGCGTGCGTGACCGTGAGCGCAAGGTGCAACAGGCCTTGCGTGACGAATCTCATCGCAAGGACGATCTGGTCACGTACTTGGCACATGACCTACGCACCCCGCTTGCCAGTGTGGTGGGCTATCTTTCGCTGCTGCAAGAGGCTCCCGAGCTGCCGGTTGAGCAACGTGCGCACTTTACGGGCGTGGCGCTCGACAAGGCGCACCGGCTCGATACGCTCATCGAAGAGTTCTTCGATATCACGCGCTTTGACTTCCACGATATCGTGCTCACGCGCGGCTATGTTGATCTGGGGTTGCTGCTGGCTCAGGTGGCTGACGAGTTCTATCCCATCCTCAACGAGCAGCATAAGGAAGTCCAAGTTGATATTCGCGAGGACCTGACGGTGCTCGTGGATGGCGACAAGATGGCTCGCGTGTTCAACAACATCATGAAAAACGCCGTCGCCTATAGCTATGAGGGCTCGACTATCACGATTGAGGCCGGGCGCCAAGACGATGGCGGCGTGCGCGTGCGCTTTATCAATCAGGGCGATCCTATCCCTGCGGCTAAGCTCAAGGTGATCTTTGAGAAGTTCTATCGCCTGGATGCGGCGCGTGCGACCAATCGCGGTGGTGCCGGTCTGGGCCTTGCTATTGCCAAGGAGATCATCGCGGCACACGGCGGTACCGTTGCATGTGAATCGACGCCCGAACACACGATATTCACCATCGAGCTGCCCGCCGCATAGCCAGCGTGCCCTTACAAACACTTGACAATGCGCTCACGTACATATGAGCCGCGATTTCTACTATCGATACTGCTGAATTGATATCGATGTGGAGGTATGCGGTATGACGGCTGCTGCGGCTGTGGAGCCCACGGAGCTTGAAGAACTCATGAAAGCGCAGGCCGAGGCCGCGCACGAGCGCGAGGTTGGGGATGCGACTCGCCCCACGGCAGAGGATCTTGCCGCCTCGCCGACGCGCATCGACGTCGAGGGCCTCGACCTGTTCTATGGCGACCATCATGCGCTCAAGGACGTGAATATCAAGATCCGCGACAAGCAGATCACCTCGTTCATCGGGCCTTCGGGCTGCGGAAAGTCCACGTTGCTGCGCTGCTTTAACCGCATGAACGACGGCATCAAGGATTGCCGCATCGAGGGCAAGATTGCGCTCGATGGTCAAGATATCCTGGGCGATTACGACATCTGCCGCCTTCGCCAGCGCGTGGGCATGGTGTTTCAGCGCCCCAACCCGTTTCCCATGAGCATCTACGACAACGTCGCGTATGGTCCGCGCGGTATGGGTGTGCGCGATCGCGCTGCGCTGGATGAGCTGGTCGAGGACTCCCTTCGTCGCGCTGCGCTATGGGATGAGGTCAAGGACAAGCTCAAAGAGTCGGGTCTGGGTCTTTCGGGCGGCCAGCAGCAGCGTCTGTGCATCGCCCGCGCACTTGCCGTGCAGCCCGACATTCTGCTGATGGACGAGCCGACCTCGGCACTCGACCCTGTGTCGACGCTGGTGGTGGAGCAGCTGGCCTGCGAGCTCAAAGAGACCTGCACGCTCGTGGTCGTTACGCACAATATGCAGCAGGCGGCGCGTATCTCCGATTCGGTCGCATTCTTTTTGCTGGGTGAGCTGGTGGAGCACGCGCCCACCGCGCAACTCTTCAAGAATCCGACCGATCCGCGCACGGCGGATTATTTGACGGGGCGTTTTGGCTGATACCATCTAGTAAAGGTACCTTTAGGGTTAAGATGCGGTCATGCCGGCCGCAAAGGGGTTCAACATGATCTATTACGTCGAGGACGATGACAACATCAGGGATTTGACGGTCTATGCGC
>USMH01000060.1 GCA_900555745.1 uncultured Collinsella sp. | reverse complement strand
GCCCTGGGACAGTTTGCCGCGGCCGGCTACGACACGCTTTGGGTAAGTGACGACGTACGCCGCGACCATCCCGAGCATCCCGAGACCGAGTACGAGCGCCGCACGCGCGAGATGGGTGCCGCCGTCTATGGCATTCGCGCCACACCTGGAGCGCAGCCCAGCGATGAACAGCTCGCGGCGGGCCGCGCGCAGGAGCAAAGCCTTGCCTGCTACCTGCCCGAAAACCTCGATGCGCTCACCTATGTACCTCTGGGCATGGAAGAGGCCGTCGAGAACTTTAGAAACCGCGCCCGCAAAGGCAAGAAGCGCCTGCCGCAGGAGTCCTAGGGGCTTCTGATGGTCGCGGCGTCGGCAAACAAGTGAAAATAGGCGTCAGCGAACGACCCTCAAACCTAAGTGAGTAGACTTTTTTGCAATAGCCAAGCACAACCCGCATAACGAAAACTAAAACCGCAGGTAGAGCTCTTGCGCAAAAGCCATGTGCTCGCGATATTGCAAAAAGTCTACTCACTTAGCTGGCAACTGCACCAAACGGCTGGGCAGAACGCCCATTTCCTGCATTTTCTCGCGCGCTGGCACCCCGCGCCGCTGCTACGCCATAATAGTTGGCGGACAAACGGCGAGAGAAAGCAACCACATGGCACAGACCACGACAGATACTTCCGCCAGCACCGTTTCTGGCGCCGGCGCCGCCAGCTCGTTCTCGGGCGGCACGGGAACCGAAGCCGAATTCGGCTCGCTCGGCGCGCTCTCCCCCACCTGGTGGGAGCCCGAGGATGGTAGCGAGCCCGAACCATGGCTCACGCCCGATCAGGCCTTCGAACGCTTCTTTGAATGGACAAGCGACCGCGGTATTGAGCTGTGGGACCACCAGGAAGAGGCCCTCATGGATCTAGCCGCCGGTGACCATGTCATTTTGGGAACACCGACCGGATCGGGCAAGTCGCTTGTCGCGCTAGGCATGCTCTTTATGGGCATGGCACAGGGCAAGCGCTGTTATTACACGGCCCCCATCAAGGCTCTGGTCAGCGAAAAGTTTTTCGACCTTGTGCAGGTGCTCGGCCGCGATAACGTAGGCATGATTACCGGCGACACGCATATCAACACCAAGGCACCCGTCATCTGCTGCACGGCAGAGATCCTTGCCAACGACGCACTGCGCGAGAGCGAAGATGCCGACGTGGGCTGCGTGGCCATGGACGAGTTCCACTACTTTGCCGACCCCGACCGCGGTTGGGCCTGGCAGGTGCCGCTGCTCACCCTGCCCCACACGCAATTCATGCTCATGAGCGCCACGCTCGGCGATGTCACTGCCATCGCCGCCTCACTCGAGAACCACACCGGTGCTACCTGCGACTTGGTCGTCGATGCCCCGCGCCCCGTGCCGCTGAGCTACGACTACGTGACGACCTCCCTCGAGGGCACCGTCGAGCTCGCGATGCGCGGCGGAGAGGCCCCGCTCTATATCGTGCACTTTAGCCAGGATGCCGCCCTTGCAACGGCACAGTCGCTCGCCAATTTTGGCATCGCCAGCAAGGAGCAGCGCGAGGCCATCAAAGAAGCGGCAAAGGGGACGAGCTTCTCCACGGCCTTTGGTAAGATTCTCAAACGCCTGCTTGGATGCGGCGTCGGCGTGCACCATGCCGGCATGTTGCCGCGCTATCGCCTGCTGGTGGAGCGCCTGGCGCAGCAGGGCCTGCTGCCCGTCATCTGCGGCACCGATACGCTCGGCGTCGGCATCAACGTACCCATCCACACCGTGGTACTCACCGCGCTCACCAAGTTCGACGGCTACAAGATGCGTCGCCTGCGCGCCCGCGAGTTCCACCAGATTGCCGGTCGCGCCGGCCGTTCGGGCTTCGATACCGAGGGCATGGTCATCGCCGAGGCACCCGAGCACGAGATCGAGAACGCCAAGCTCATGGCCAAGGCGGGCGACGACCCCAAGAAGCTCCGCAAGATTAAAAAGAAGAAGGCCCCCGAGGGCTTTGTCACCTGGAACAAGCAGACCTTTGAGCGCCTGATCGAGACGCAGCCCGAAACGCTCAAGCCGCGCCTGCGCATCACACACTCCATGGTGATTAGCGTGGTCGAGCAGGGCGGCGACGCCCGCGCCCGCGTGCACGACCTCATCGAAACAAGCCTGCAGACCCCTGAGGAAAAGGCAAAGCTCGAGGTTCGTGCCGACGAGATCTTCGCCACGCTCATCGACTCCGGCGTCGTCGTGCGCACCGAGGTGCCGCCCGCACCCGACGCTCCAGCTGACGCCGCGCCGGACATCGACTATGCGCTAACGGTCGACCTGCCCGAGGATTTTGCGCTCGACCAGCCGCTCTCGCCGTTTTTGCTTGCCGCGCTGGAGCTGCTCGACCCCGAGAGTGAGACCTATACCATGGATCTGATCTCAATGGTCGAGGCTACGCTCGAGGATCCCAAGCAGGTGCTGCGCGCGCAGGAGCGCGCCGCGCGCGACCGCGCTATGGCCGAGATGAAAGCCGACGGCGTCGAATATGAGGAACGCTTGGAGCGCATCCAGGATGTCACCTACGAAAAGCCGCTCGAGGATTTGCTCGATGCCGCCTTCGACAAGTACTGCCAGGAAGTACCTTGGGCCAACGACTACCAGCTCTCGCCCAAGAGCGTCCTGCGCGACATGTTGGAGAGCGCGAGCGACTTTAAGGGCTATATCCAAAAGCTCGGCATCGCCCGCTCCGAGGGCATTCTGCTGCGCTACCTAGCCGAGGCCTACCGCTCCCTCGATCGCACCGTGCCCATTGAGAAGCGCGATGAGCGCTTGCGCGACATCATTTCGTGGCTCGGCTTTGTGGTACGCTCGGTCGACTCGAGCCTGGTGGACGAGTGGGAGAACGCCGGCAACCCGGCGGCCCTCGACGCCGCGCCGCCGCAGGGCATCGACGAGGTCGTTGCGGACCGTCGCGGCTGCACGCTGCTGGTGCGCAACGCACTCTTCCGCCGCGTGACCCTTGCCGCCCGCGAGCACGTTCGCGACCTGGGCGAACTCGACGAGGACTGGGGCATGAGCGAGGTCCGCTGGCAAAAGGCGCTCGATGCCTACCATGAGCAGCACGAGGAAATCCTCACCGACGGAGATGCCCGCAGCGCCGCGATGTTTACCATCGACGGGAGCGACGAGAAGACCGATCACGTGTGGCACGTGCACCAGATTTTTGCCGACGAGGATGGCGACCACGACTTTGGCATCATGGGCGATGTCGACCTGGATGCCACGCAAGACGGCGGCGAGGTCATCTTCAAAAACTACCGCGTCGGCTTTATCGAGGACCTGCTCGAGGACTAGCCGTACATACTGGAACGAAGCGGGGCCGTTGGCAGTATCGCCAGCGGCCCCGCTTTTGCACTATACGCTATCCCCTACTCGGCATCCTCGACCTCATACGAATCCGCCTCGGCGGGCTCATCGTTTGCCCCTGTCGCAGCCCCGCGCGCCTCGTCAAACGCGGCCTTCATGGTCTTGTTGCCCCACGTGAGCTTGCGAATGGTAAGATCGTCCGCCTTCTTGTTGGCTAGGCGCAGATTGTTCTCGGAGGACAGCAACGCCTCCTTGGTTTTCTGCAGGTGGCTAATCGTCTTATCGATCTCATCGATCGCCGTTTGGAACTTGCGGCTCGCGATCTCGTAGTTGCGGCCGAAATCATTCTTGAACTTCTCCATCTTGGCTTCGAAGTTCGTGACGTCGATATTCTGCTGTTTGTACTCCGCCAGCTCCTGCTTATAGCGAAGCGAACCCATGGCGGCGTTGCGAAGAAGCGTGATCATGGGAATAAAGAACTGCGGGCGAATCACGTACATCTTCTCGTAGCGATAGCTCACGTCCACGATTCCCGCGTTGTAAAGCTCGCTCTCGGGCTCGAGCAGCGTGCAGAGCACCGCGTACTCACAGCCTTTCTGGCGACGATCGTGATCGAGTTTCTTAAAGAAGTCCTCGTTTTTATGCTTGGTCGCGGTCTCGTCGTTCTCGTTTTTCATCTCGAACATAATCGAAATGACCTCGTTGCCGCTTGCGTCGCACTCGCGGAAGACAAAGTCGCCCTTGGTACCCTCGGACGCATCGTTATCTTTCTCGAAGTACGCGTTAGGAAACGCCGTCATGCGCAGACGGTTAAACTCGGTCTCGCAGTGCTGCTCGAGTGACTCGCCCACCATCTTGGTGGACAGGCGGACCTTCATGTCCTTAAGGCGCTCAATCTCTTCATCCTTGTAGCGAATCAGGTCATCGCTCGCGCGCTTGGCCTGCGCGAGCTCGAGCTCATGCGCCGCCTTGGCCTGTTCCTCGCGAGAATCGCGCACCGCCAGCTCACTCGTCAGCTTGGCACGCGCCTCATCGCGCTCTCGCTCCGCCGCGGCAACCGCCTCCGACAGGTTCATTTTTGCCATCAGTTCCTGCTCGCGCAGCTGGGCACGCAGACCCTCGGCCTCTTGCTCGGACTGTGCCTTAGCGGCGGAAAACTTCTCTTGTACCGTCGCGCGATAGTCAGTAAGCGCGCGCTCGGCCTCGCTGCGAGCGGCATCGAGTTCGCGCTGCGACTCAGCCGCAGCGGCGGCAAGCGCCATCTCCTGGGCCTTGTCCGCCGCGGCAAGCTTGGCCTGCAGCTCGGCAATCTGAGCATCACGTGCAGCTAAATCGTTTTGAGCAGCGTTGCGCGCCGCCGACTCGGCAAGCTTTGCTTCGTCATCTTTGCGCCCAAGCTGCGCACGCAGGCTATCAATCTCACGCTGGAGTTCGGCATTTTCCTTTTGAGCATTGGCTCGCGCCTCTACCGCCGCGCGCTGGCTTGCACTCTCGCGCTCTGCGGCAGCGCCCTCGAGCTTAGCGCGCAGCTCGGCAAGCTCAGCATCGCGCTTGGCAACCTCTTGCGCCAGCTGCTGAGCCGCAGCGTTCTTCTGCTCAACGAGCTGAGCGTTGTGCTGAGACTCTGCCTCCTGCAAAGCAGCCGTCGAACGCGAGCGCTCAAGCTCCAGCGCCTGCTCGCCCTCGCGCTGGACTGCCTTCACACGCTCATCCAGGTCGCGCGAAAACTCGGCATCACGCACTTGCTTGACAATATCCGCATAGCCAGACGCATCGACCTTAAAGACTTCGCCACAATGCGGGCACTTGATCTCATTCATAGCAGCTCCTCGATGGACGCAAATTTCAACCGCCTACACTCTACCGCGCCGCACGGACAAAAAAGGCGCCGCCGCCATAATGGCAACGGCGCCAGAACCACCACAAAGGCGCACTGTGTCCCCTTTGTGGTGGTTTGTGTGGTGGTTCGAGCATTACAGTCCAAAGAAGCCCAGGATTTGATCCCGACTTACGGGCTTGTACTTGTTGGCATCGAGACCGACATCGTAGCGAAAGATAGGGCGTTCGCGGTCGCGGTTGCGCACGTTGGTGCGGTCTCCTCTGCTGTGGATATGCCCGTGTAGCATGATGGCGCCACGCGCCTTACCATTCCAGCTGAGCATGGGGTAATGGCTCATCACCAGACGATGGCCCTTGGCATAGCCGGGAGCAATCTCCAGGTAATCGCGCACGTCTTCCCAAATCTGCGGGGTGTCGGGATCTTCCCAGTCGCCGTCATGGTTACCGCGGATGAGCGTCACATTCTTGCATTCGATACGCTCGCGCAGGCGCGCCGCCTCCGCCATGGGCAAGCGATACGTAAAGTCTCCCAGGATATAGAGGCGGTCGTCCGCAGCCACGCACTCATTGATGGCATTGATGACCTTGCGGTTCATCTCCTCGACCGAATCAAACGGCCGATCCATGTCGTGCAAGATATTCGTATCGCCCAGGTGCAGGTCGGCGGTAAACCACATCATCGTCTGTGTCCTCATTTCGCAACGCGTCTAACACGTGCCTAGTATACAGACGCTCTGGCGCGTCGGTTAGCCAAAGAGCCCGCCGAACAGACCTCGACGGCGTTTGTCTTGCTTTTTCGAAGCGTCACCCTGAGTTTTCTTGCCCTGCCGTTTCCTACGATCCTGCTCCAACTCATCGTCATCGAGTAGCAGATCCCACTCAAACGAATCGTCTGTCAGATTGAATAGGTCGTCGTCATCAAACATGGCCGCCTCCCTTGCCGACTAGCGAGCATCCACCACATAGAGGCCAACGCGCACCTGGTGCCACGGGCTGCGCTCGGGAGCAACCTGTTGCACGCGAGCCTCAAATACGTCCTCGTGGCCGTAATACATCATCAAGGACAGTGGGCCGACCTCGTTTCCCGGAACATAGC